>NZ_FRBF01000008.1 GCF_900142545.1 Fibrobacter sp. UWT2
TCGCCCCGGTGGCAATGGAAAAGCAGCTCCGCTTCGCAATCCGCGAAGGTGGCCGTACCGTTGGCGCTGGCTCCGTAACCGAAATCATCAAGTAAGGAATTATCATGGCTGGTGAACGCATTCGTATTCGCTTGAAGAGCTTCGATCATCGTATGATCGACCGCTCTGCTCAAGACATCGTGAATACAGCTAAGAACACTGGGGCACGCATTGCCGGCCCCATCCCTCTTCCGACGAAGATCCAGAAGTATACGGTGATCCGCTCTCCGCATATCAACAAGACTTCCCGTGAACAGTTCGAATCCCGTACGCACAAGCGTCTTATCGACATCCTTGATGCTACGCCGCAGACTGTAGATTCCCTCATGAAACTTGACTTGCCGGCAGGCGTTGAAGTCGAAATTAAGGTTTAATAACAATGAACGGTATTCTCGCAAAGAAATTGGGAATGACCCAAGTGTTCACGGAACAGGGCGAACGCGTTCCTGTAACGGTTCTCGAAGCCGGTCCGTGCGTGGTCGTTTGCCATAAGACAGAAGAGAAGGACGGCTACACTGCTGTCCAGATCGGCTTTGGTCTCAAGAAAGAACAGCGCGCCAACAAGGCTGAAATCGGCCACTTCAAGAAGGCTGATGTCGCTGTTCGTGAACACCTCGCTGAATTCGATGTCGCTGATCTCGAAGCCTGGCCGGTTGGCAAGGAATTCGGTGCAGCTGACTTCGCCGATGTGAAGACGGTGAACGTTTCTGGCCTCTCCAAGGGTCACGGCTTCTCCGGTACCATCAAGCGCCATAACTTCCACAGCGGTCCTCGTTCTCACGGTACGCACAACATGCGCGAACCGGGTGGTACGTCCGCTCACTCTTATCCGGGGCGCGTTTTCCCGGGCAAGCGTATGGCCGGTCAGTTCGGTAACAAGAAAGTGACCGTGAAGCACCTCCAGGTCGTCAAGGTTGACGGCGACCGCAACCTGATCTTTGTCCGCGGCGCAGTTCCCGGTGCAAAGAACAGCATCATCGTGGTGAGGAAAGACTAATGGCTACAGCAAAGCTTTTCGCCGCTACTGGCGATTTCAAGAATGATATTCAGCTCCCGGCCATGTTCGATCAGGAAGTCAACAAGGTCTGCATGTACTTGCATATCAAGGCTATCCTGAACAACAACCGTCAGGGCACTGCCCAGACCAAGAACAAGTCCGCCGTTAGCGGTGGTGGTCAGAAGCCCTGGAAGCAGAAGGGTACGGGCCGCGCTCGTTCCGGTCAGAACACCTCTGCTGTGTGGGTTCGTGGTGCCAAGGCTCATGGTCCGAAGTCCCATGACTACTTTGAAAAGGTGAACAAGAAGGTCAAGAAGATCGCCTTCCGCTCTGCTCTCGCTGCTAAGGCTGCCGAAGGCAAGGTGCAGGTGTTCGAAGCTCTCAGCTTCGGCGCTCCGAAGACTAAGGATCTCCTCGCCGTCCTCAACAAGGCCGGTCTCGAACAGCGCAACGCTCTCTTCCTCGTGAGCGAAGCTGACAAGAACCTTTACCTGTCTTCTAACAACATTCCTTGGTGCCGTTGCGCACGCGTTGCTGATGTCAACACTTACGACATCGTTCGCGCCAACAACGTCGTCATCTCCCAGGCAGCTCTCGCCGAACTGGAAGGAGGCCGCTAATGAGTGAACTTCACGAAATTCTCGTTGCACCGCACATTACCGAAGCTACCGCCCGTCTGATGGCTGCTTCTCGCAATGACGTGCACAAGTATGTATTCAAGGTTGCCAAGACCGCAACGAAGACCGAGATCAAGGACGCTATCGAAAAGCGTTTCGGCGTCAAGGTTGATTCCGTCAATACCCTTATCAACCGCGGCAAGATGAAGCGCGTTCGTATGGGCATGGTCGCCGGCAAGAAGTCCAACTGGAAGAAGGCCTACATCACGCTTAAGGCCGGGCAAAAGATTGCCGAGTTCGAAGGAGTATAATCATGGGTCTGAAGTCTTATCGCCCGCTTACCCCGACGCTGCGCTACAAGCAGATTGGTGACCGCAAGGAAATCACTGCGGACAAGCCGTACAAGCCGCTCACCGAAGGCATCAAGCGTAGCTCCGGCCGTAACAACGCCGGTGAAATCACCTCCCGCCGTCGCGGTGGTGGTCACAAGAAACTGTATCGTATCATCGATTTCAAGCGTCAGTTCGCTGGCATCCCCTGCACTGTCGAAACGATCGAATACGATCCGAACCGTTCCGCTCGTATCGCCCTGGTCAAGTACCAGAACGGCAAGCGCTGCTACATCATCGCCCCGGCTGAAGTCAAGGTTGGTGATGTGCTGAATTCTGGCGAAGGTGCCGAATTCCGCATCGGTAACGCTATTCCGCTGCGCGACATTCCGCTGAACACCATTATCCACAACATCGAAATGAAACCGGGCAAGGGCGCTCAGATCGCTCGTTCCGCAGGTGCAGGTGCAGAACTCGTCGCTAAAGACGGCAAGCTCTGCCAGGTCAAGCTCCCGAGTGGCGAAGTTCGCTACATTCCGGAAGATTGCCTCGCCGTCGTGGGTCAGGTTTCCAATATCGATCACATGAATGAATCCTCGGGTTCTGCAGGCCGCTCTCGCTGGCTCGGCATTCGCCCGTCCGTCCGCGGTGTCGTTATGAACCCGGTCGATCACCCCCTTGGTGGTGGTGAAGGTCGTACCTCTGGTGGTCGTCATCCGTGCTCTCCTTGGGGTAAGAACTCTAAGGGTGCCAAAACTCGTAACAATAAGCGTACCGATAGATTCATCGTACGTCGTCGTCAGAAGAGGGCCTAATTCATGTCTAGATCCCTTAAGAAAGGTGCTTTCGTGGATTCCCACGTTATGACCAAAGCCCAGGCTATGGCCGGTTCCGACAAGAAACAGGCTATCAAGACCTGGTCCCGTCGTTCCACCATCATTCCTGATATGGTCGGACTTACGTTCTCCGTCTATAATGGCAAGCAGTTCATCCCCGTGTACGTGACCGAAAACATGGTCGGCCACAAGCTGGGTGAATTCTCCATGACCCGTACTTTCCGCGGTCACCGTAAGACTGAAACCGCTGCTGGAGGAAAGAAATAATGCAAGCTGTTGCTAAAGTGAAAAACGTCCGTTACGGCGTTCGCAAGCTCCGTCGCGTTGTCGACCTGGTTCGCGGCAAGTCCGTTGCAGAAGCATTCGCAATGCTTTCTATTCTCCACACGCAGACCAAGGGTGCTCCGCTGGTCGAAAATGCTCTGAAGTCCGCTGTTGCTAACTTCAAGCAGAAGGCCGCTGGTGCCGTTGCCGCCGAAGAATTGGTCGTCAAGACCATCACTGCCGACGGTGGTACCATCATGAAGCGTATCCACCCCCGTTCCCAGGGCCGTGCTTTCCGTATCGAAAAGCCGCTCTCTCACATCACAGTCGTTGTGGCCAACAAGGAGTAATTACAATGGGTCAGAAAACTCATCCGAATGGTCTTCGTCTTGGCGTTATCCGCGGCTGGGAATCCAAGTGGTATGCCGAAGACAAGTTTGCCGATCTTCTCTATGAAGACATCGTGCTCCGCCGTTACTTGATGAAGCGTTTTGAACATGCCTCCCTTTCCAAGGTCGGCATCGAACGCACCGTCAAGAAGGTGAACGTGAACCTCTTCACTGCCCGTCCGGGTATCGTGATCGGCCGTAAGGGCGAAGAATTGGAAAAGCTCAAGGGCGAACTCCAGTTCCTCACCGGTAAAGAAATCTATATTAACGTCCAGGAAATCAAGCGCCCGGAAACGGATGCCAAGCTGGTTGCCGAAAACATCGCTCGTCAGCTCGAAAAGCGTATTTCCTTCCGCCGCGCTATGAAGCGTGCCATCCAGTCCGCTATGCGTATGGGTGTGGAAGGTATCAAGGTGCAGTGCGGCGGCCGCCTCGGTGGTGCTGAAATTGCCCGCGTCGAAAAGTATGCTGAAGGCCGCGTGCCTCTGCACACTCTCCGCGCCGACATCGATTACGCGACTGCCATTGCTAAGACCGTTTATGGTTCCATCGGTATCAAGGTGTGGATCATGCACGGTGAAAAGATTGGCAAGGACGTCATGAACGATAACAAGAGAGAGAAGTAATTATGCTGAGTCCTAAAAGAACATTACATCGTAAGCAGATGAAAGGCCGCATGAAGGGCATTGCCTCCCGCGGCAACTCCATCGCCTTCGGCGAATTCGGCATTCAGGCTCTCGAAAAGTGCTGGCTCACCGCTCGCCAGATCGAAGCAGCTCGTATCGCCATGACCCGTAAGATCAAGCGTGGTGGCCGTGTGTGGATCCGCGTGTTCCCCGACAAGCCGATCACCCGTCACCCTGCAGAAGCTCGTATGGGTAAGGGTAAGGGCGCCGTCGAATTCTGGGCAGCCGTTATCCTCCCGGGTCGCATCATTTTCGAAATGGGTGGTGTTGAACGTGAACTGGCCATGGAAGCTCTCCATGTCGCAGCACAGAAGCTCCCCCTCAAGTGCAAAATCATCGAAGAATCGGAGATCTAATGAAGGCACGTGAATTAAAGGAACTGGGCGTTGACCAGCTCAAGGAAAAACTGGCTCAGTTGAATCTCGATTTGTTCAATTACCGTATGGCTGCTAAGCTCGGTAACTTGGAAAAACCCTCTTCGATCCGCAATACCCGTAAGGATATCGCTAGGGTCAAGACCATCCTCACCGAAAAGGCCAAGGCATAAGCCGGGCAGGAGCAGGAAATGGATAGAAACCTTCGTAAGGTAAAGCAGGGTGTCGTTTCTTCCGACAAGATGGATAAAACCATCACTGTCGTGGTTGAAAACCGTAAGCGTCACCCGGTGTACAACAAGATCATGACCACCACCAAGAAGCTCAAGGCTCACGATGAAAACAACGAAGCCGGTGAAGGCGACCTGGTGGAAATCATGGAAACTCGTCCGCTCTCTGCAACGAAGCGTTGGCGCCTCGTTCGCATTGTAGCTAAGAAGAAATAATCGTTTTGGAGTAAGGCGAATATGATTCAAGAAGAAACCAGACTCGTCGTGGCCGATAACAGTGGAGCCAAGGAAGTCGCCTGCATCCGTGTTTTGGGTGGCACCAACCGTCGCTATGCCAGCATCGGTGATGTCATCAAGGTAGCCGTTAAAGACGCTATCCCCCAGAGCAAGGTGAAGAAGGGTTCCGTAGCTGACGCCGTCGTCGTGCGCACTCGCAAAGAAATTGCCCGTCCGGATGGCACGTTCATCCGTTTCTCGGACAACGCCGTGGTTCTCATCAACAAGGATGGCGAACCTCGTGGAACCCGTATTTTTGGACCGGTGGCTCGTGAGCTCCGCGACAAGAAATACATGAAGATCATCTCCCTCGCACCTGAGGTTCTCTAATGGCCAACATCAAGAAGAATGATAACGTCAAGGTGATTTCCGGTGCCAACAAGGGCAAGACCGGCACCGTGATCAGTGTCAAGGGTGGCAAGGTGACCGTTTCGGGCGTGAACGTCCGCAAGCGTCATGAAAAGCCGTCCCAGACCAACCAGACTGGTGGCATCATTGAAAAGGAACTGCCGATCGACATTTCCAACGTGATGCTCCTCGAAGGCAACACTCCTGTCCGTACCCGTATCGTGCGCGAAGCTGGCAAGAAGGCTTCCCGCGTGAGCGTCAAGTCCGGCAAGGCTATCTGAGGTAACACATGAACCAGATGAAGCAATTTTATCTCGAAAAAGTAGTTCCGGCCTTGCAGCAGAAGTTTGCTTACAAGAACGTGATGGAAATTCCCCGCCTCCAGAAGATCGTGCTCAACATGGGTGTCGGCGCTGCCGCCTCTAACCGCAAGATCCTGGATGAAGCCGTTGACACTCTGACCGCTATTACCGGCCAGAAGGCTGTCGTCACCAACGCCAAGAAGGCTATCGCTCAGTTCCATCTGCGCGAAGGCATTGGTATCGGTGCCAAGGTCACCCTGCACGGCGACAACATGTGGGACTTCCTCTTCCGTCTCATCAACATCGACCTCCCGCGTGTCCGTGACTTCCGTGGTCTCGCACGTCGTGGCTTTGATGGCATGGGTAACTTCACCCTCGGCATCAAGGAACAGACGATCTTTGTTGAAATCGACATTGACAAGATTTCTCGTACCTTCGGTATGGACATCTCCTTCGTGACCTCTGCAAAGACGGACGAAGAAGGCCGCGCCCTGCTCGAAGAACTTGGACTCCCCTTCAGGAAGTAAGGTAATACCATGGCAAGCACAAGAATGATTGAAAAATGCAAGCGCACCCCGAAGTATACCGTTCGTGGGTACAACCGCTGCAAGCGTTGCGGTAGGCCGCACGCCTTTATGCGCCGCTTTGGCCTTTGCCGTATTTGCTTCCGCGAAATGGCACTCGCCGGCGAAATCCCCGGTATCACAAAGTCGTCTTGGTAAGGAGAGTATACTCATGGCAATGACAGATCCTATCGCCGATATGCTCACCCGTATCCGCAATGCCGCTTCGGCAAAGCTCCCCGTGGTGGACATTCCTGCCAGCAACTTGAAGCGTGAAATCGCTCGCGTGTTGCAGGAAAAAGGTTTCATTAAAAAGTTCGTCGTCGTTGAAGACGGTAAGCAGGGCGTTTTGAAGGTCCTCCTCCGTTACACGAAGGGCGAATCCGCTATCCAGGGCATCCAGCGCATTTCTTCGCCGGGTCTCCGTCACTACGTTGACGCCGCAAAGCTTCCGCGCGTTCGCAATGGCCTTGGCTATGCTATCATCTCCACATCTAAAGGCGTGATGACCGACCACGAAGCCCGCAAGGAAAACGTGGGTGGTGAAGTCATCGCAAAGGTATGGTAAAGATGTCCCGTATCGGTAAAGCTATTATCAATATCCCGGCCGGCGTGAAAGTCGCCGTCAATGGTCAGAACATCAAGGTTGAAGGTCCTCTCGGCAAGCTCGAGACCGACGTTCATGAACTGATTGCAATCAAGCTCGAAGGCAACCAGCTTTCCTTCTCTCGTCCTGACGATCAGAAGTTCACCCGTGCCATCCACGGCACCACTCGCGCTCTCGTTGCCAACATGGTCGAAGGCGTGACCAAGGGTTTCCAGAAGACGCTCGAAATCGTCGGCGTTGGTTACCGTGTGGAACAGAAGGGCAAGGACCTCAACTTGGTTCTCGGCTTCTCTCACCCGGTTATCTTCAAGGCCCCGGAAGGCGTTGAACTCAAGGCTGTTGACCCGCTGAAGATCTCCATCAAGGGCATCGATAAGCAGAAGGTCGGCCAAGCTGCGGCAGAAATCCGCAAGTACCGCAAGCCTGAACCGTATAAGGGCAAGGGCATCAAGTACGAAGGCGAAATTGTCCGTCGTAAGCAAGGTAAGAAGACAGGTAAATAAGGGTAAACTATGACTGCAATTGCTAAGAAAAGAATCCAGTCCAGAATCGCACGCCACGAACGCGTACGCAAGTCTGTTGTCGGAACTGCAGAATGCCCTCGTTTGGCTGTTCGCCGTTCCTTGTCCCACATGGTAGCCCAGATTATCGACGACGAAAACAACAAGTCTCTCGTCCAGCTCACCACCACTGCCAAGGAATTCCAGGCTAAGTTTGGTGAAATGACGAAGTCGGAACAGAGCAAGCAGCTCGGTATCCAGATTGCTGAAGTCGCTAAGTCCAAGGGCATTGAATCCGTGGTCTTTGACCGCGGCGGTTACATCTATCACGGTCGCGTTCAGGCTCTCGCTGAGGGAGCTCGTGAAGGCGGACTCAAATTCTAGTGAGGTACACTTTGGAACGCGAAGCTCAAGTTTCTGAATTTGAAGACAAGGTTGTACACATCAACCGTTGCGCTAAGACCGTCAAGGGCGGTCGCCGTATGTCCTTCTCCGCTCTCGTTGTCGTTGGCAACAAGAACGGCAAGGTCGGTGTTGGTCTCGGTAAGGCTAAGGAAGTTTCCGAAGCTATCCGTAAGGGTACCGAAGCCGCCCAGCGTAACATCGTTGAAGTGCAGCTCCTCGACGGCACCATTCCCCACGACATCGAAGTCAAGAGCGGCGCAACCCGCATCCTCTTGATGCCGGCTGCTCCGGGTACTGGTGTTATCGCCGGTGCCGCTGCCCGTGCCGTTCTCGAACTGGCCGGTGTGCGCAACATCCTCACCAAGATTCACGGTTCTTCCAACCCGAGCACTGTCGTGAGCGCCTGCCTCGAAGGTCTCTTGGCCCAGAAGAACAAACAGGACTGCGCTGCCCTCCGCGGCGCCAATGCCTAAGGAGTAATACACGATGAAGAAAGTTCGTATTACTTTGATTAAGGGTACTGTCCGTCGTCTCCCGATGCACCGCGCTAACGTGGCTGCTCTCGGCCTCCGCAAGATCGGACAGTCTGTTGAACACGTTTTGACCCCCAGCATCCAGGGCATGATCAATGCCGTGGCTGACATGGTGAAGGTCGAGGAGATCTAAGATGGAACTCAATACTCTCAATCCTGGCAAGGCTGCCAAGGGCAAGAGCCGCAAGCGCATTGGTCGCGGTCCGGGTTCCGGTTGGGGCACCACCGCTGGTCGTGGCCAGAAGGGTGCCGGCGCTCGTAAGAGTGCACAGGCCGGTCGCGTCGCCTTCGAAGGCGGCCAGATGCCGATCCACCGTCGTATCCCGAAGCGTGGCTTCAAGTCTCACTTCGCCAAGGACACGCAGATCGTTAACCTCAAGAAGCTCGCTTCTTGCAGCGTGACGGACTTCGACGCCCAGGCAATGTTTGACCAGGGTTTCATCAAGAACATCGAACTGCCTATCAAGGTCCTCGCATTCGGTACCATCGACAAGGCAATCAATGTAAAGGTTAACGCCATCAGCGAAAAGGCTAAGGCCATGATTGAAGCTGCTGGCGGCAAAGTCGAGATCGTCTAATGGAAGCTCTCAAGAAAGCCCTTGATGCGTTCGCTAATGCGTTTAAGATTGAAGACCTGCGTAAAAAGCTTCTTTTTACGCTCGGTGTTCTGATCATCTATCGCCTTGGTGCACACATCACCATTCCCGGAGTGAATTCTGCCGTTCTGGCGGAGTTCTTCCGTAACTCGAATAATTTGTTCGGCCTGTATGACTCCTTCACGGGCGGTGCCTTTGCTAAGGCAACTATCTTCGCCCTGGGTATCATGCCCTACATCAGTGCATCCATCATTATCCAGTTGATGGGTTCCGTTATCCCGGCTATCCAGATGTTGCAGAAGGAAGGCCAGGAAGGGCGCGCCAAGCTGAACCAATATACCCGTTACTTTACGGTAGCTCTCGCTGCCTTGCAGGGATGGGGCATTTCTGTGTGGCTTTCGTCCCTTAAGGTGACAACCGCTACCGGTGCCGGAGTGTCTGTCTTGGCTGATGACTTCGCTACGGGCGCCGGAAACATCGGTTTCCGTTTACTAGCTACCCTGACCTTCACCGCCGGTACGATCTTCGTGATGTACCTGGGCGAGCAGATTACCTCGCACGGTGTGGGTAACGGTATTTCTCTTATCATCTTCGCCGGTATCGTCGGCGGCCTTCCGCGGGCTGCCCTTGCAGAATTCGAAATGTTTAAGGAAGACATCCAGCCTCTCGCTATCGAGATCTTTATCTTGGCAGTGGTGGTCTTGATTGTTGGCTTTATCGTATTCGTCGAGCAAGCGAACCGTCGCATTCCACTCCAAAGTCCTCGCAGGACTGTCGGTTCCAAGGTCGTGGGCGGTCAGTCCAGCTATTTGCCCTTCAAGGTGAATACCGCTGGCGTGATTCCCGTGATCTTCGCAAGCTGCATCATGTTCATTCCGGCCATGATCGCTTCCTGGTTCCCGAACGTTTCTGCGATGCAGTCCTTTGCGGCTGCGTTCATCCCGGGTCACATTACCTATAGTGTGATCTTCGCTCTCCTGATTATATTCTTCACCTACTTCTACACGGCAATCCAGTACAACCCTAACGACATTGCCGAAAACCTCAAGAGAAGTGGTGGATTTATTCCGGGAATCCGTCCGGGTAACGAAACTGCAAAGTACATAGACCACGTTCTCACGAGAATTTCTTTGCCTGGATCGCTTTTCCTCGCTTTAATCAGTGTTGGTCCGCTCCATCTCAAAGACGCACTCAATATGAGTTTCTATATTGGGGGCACCTCGGTACTTATCGTGGTCGGTGTGGCGCTGGATACGCTCCGTCAACTCGAAGCCCAGTTGCATACCAAGAATTATGAAGGTTTCCTCAAGCATGGCCGCATTCGCGGCAGGATGGCGTCTTAGTGGCTAAAGAAGAAGGAATACAAGTAGAAGGTGTTGTGTTGGAAGCTCTCCCCAACGCTTTCTTCCGTGTCCAACTCGGAAATGGCCACGAGATTCTCGCTCATGTTTCAGGAAAAATGCGTCGGCATTTCATTCGAATTTTGCCGGACGACAAAGTGTTGGTAGAGATTTCCCCCTACGATCTTAACCGTGGGCGAATCACATACCGTTACAAGTAATAGGTATTTTCAAAGAAAGGTCAAACCTATGAAAATCAAAGCCTCCATCAAACCCAGATGTGAAAACTGCAAGATCATCCGCCGTAAGGGTGTATTGCGCATCATCTGTTCGAAGAACCCCCGTCACAAGCAGAAGCAGGGATAAGGAGATCGTATGGCACGTATCGCTGGTGTCGATTTACCGAAAAACAAGACTGTTGAATACGGTCTGACGGCAATCTATGGTGTCGGTCTGTTCACCGCTAACAAGGTCTGTGCTCAGCTGGGCATTGACAAGAACAAGAAGTGTGACGACCTGACTGAAGAAGAACAAGGTAAGATTCGTCATCTCCTCGAAGACGAATACTCCGTGGAAGGTCAGCTCCGCGCAGAAATCACCTTGAACATTAAGCGTCTGCAGGATATTGGCTGCTATCGCGGCATCCGCCACCGCAAGGGTCTCCCTGTTCGCGGTCAGCGCTCCCGTACCAATGCCCGCACTCGTAAGGGCCCCAAGAAGACTGTGGCTAACAAGAAGAAGTAAGGAGATTCATCGTGGCTGAAGAAGAAATTAAGGAAACTGCTGCCGCTGCCGAAGCTCCGGTCGCTGCTGCTACAGAAGAAAAGGTCAAGAAGGGCAAGAAGCGTATCGACGTTCAGGGTATCGCCTGCGTGTTCGCTTCCTTCAACAATACAATCGTTTCTATCACCGATGCTCGCGGCAACGTGGTCGCTTGGGGCTCTCCGGGTAACTCCGGTTTCAAGGGCTCTCGCAAGAGCACTCCGTTTGCTGCCCAGCTCGCCGCTGAAGTCGCTGCCCACAAGGCTTTCGACCTCGGTATGCGCAAGGTAGATGTCCGCGTCAAGGGCGCAGGTGGCGGTCGTGAATCCGCTGTCCGTGCTATCAAGAATGCGGGCCTCGAAGTTCTCTCTATTCGAGACGTGACGGGCGTTCCGCACAATGGTTGCCGTCCTAAAAAGAAGAGAAGAGTCTAATTAAAAGAGGTATCGCCAATGATGTGGAAATCACTTCAGATGCCGCGCAGCTTCCAGAAAGTGGAAACCGGCGAAGATGGTCGCTACGCCAAGTTTGTCGTAGAGGCTTTGGAACGTGGCTGGGGTATTACCCTCGGTAACGCCCTCCGTCGCTCGCTCCTTTCCTCTCTGCAGGGTGCGGCTATTGTCTCCGTGAAAATTGAAGGCGTCGATAAGGAATTTTCGACGATTCCGGGTGTGAAGGAAGATGTCACTGACATTATCCTGAATCTCAAGAGCATCCGCGTGAAGCTCCTGTCCGACCACGACGAAACCCTCCGCCTGGACATGTCCGGCGAAGGTGAAGTCACGGCCAAGGACTTCATGGACAATCCGAATGTCGCCATCTTGACTCCGGACGTCCATATCGCTACTTTGAACGGTAACGCATCGCTCTCCCTGGAAGTGAAGATTTCCAGCGGTCGCGGCTACGTCACTGCCGACGAATTGAAGGACAAGGACGCTCCGATTGGCGTGATCGCCATGGACGCCAACTTCAACCCGGTGCAGAAGGTCGCGATGCACATCAGCGATACCCGCGTTGGCCAGAAGACGGACTACAACCGTCTGGAACTGGAAATCACGACTGACGGTTCCATCGATCCGGAAGACGCTCTTGCATACGCTGCAAAGCTCCTCATGGACCACTTGGAAATCTTCATCAACTTCGAAGGCGATCTCGAAAGCCCCGAAGAACTTGAAATGGATGAAGAACGTCAGCGTATCGCCCAGCTCCTGCGCACCCGCGTGGACGACCTGGAACTCTCCGTTCGCTCCAGCAACTGCCTCCGTATGGCAAACATCCATACCGTTGGCGAACTTGTGCGCAACAAGGAAAACGATATGCTTAAATACAAGAACTTCGGTCGGAAGTCCTTGGTGGAACTTAACGAGGTGTTGACCTCCATGGGCCTCTCTTTTGGCATGGACGTCGATGACTACTTGAAGGATTAAACATGAGACACGGTGTAAAAAACAAGAAATTGGGCGTTAACGCTCAGCACAAGCGTGCCATCCTCCGCGCTCTTACCACTTCTATTCTTGAGAAGGGCATGGAAGCCGAGCAGAGCAACCGCTACGTGCGCACTACTCTCCACAAGGCTAAGCTCGTCCGCAGCTGCGTGGATCGCATGATCACTTATGCAAAGAAGGGTGACCTTTCTGCACGTCGTGAAGCTTCTCGCTTCGTGATGAGCCCGAAGGCTGTGCAGGACCTGTTCGCAACGATCGGTCCTCGCTACGCTGGCCGTAACGGCGGCTACACGCGCATCATCAAGCTCGGCCCGAACCGCGCTGGTGACGCTTCCGAAATGGCTCTCGTCGGTCTCGTCGAAGACGAAATCGTCGTGAAGACCAAGAAGGCTGCTGAACCTGCCAAGTCCGATGCTGTGAGCATGGTCGAAGGCGAAAGCAAGGCATAATTGATCTTTGTGCAAAAGATTAAAGCAGGGTTCCGATGCGAATCGGGCCCTGTTTTTTTGTAGTTGGGCCTTGGGGGCATTGATCAAAAATCCAAGCTACAAATAGCTCACAATTTGTACCTCGAGCCATTATTTTTGTATTTTATAGAAACATGCGTAACTTTATACTATTCATAGCTTTACTTTGCGTTAGCCTTTTTGCCGATGACGATCTTTTTAGTTCGGGATTGCTTTCCGCGAAGAAAGGCGGAATCTCTTCGAGAAGCTCTGTCGCGATGCAGCCTTCTTTTGCTGAATCTCCCGTGGATTCGAACTATGTGCTTGGCCCGGGCGATTTCCTGGACTTGATGCTCGAAGAAAATTATTTGTCGGTGCAGGTGTATCCGGACGGATCTGTCGCCATTGAAGAATGCGGCGGTGTCGTCGTAGGTGGCAAGACGCTTGCCGAAGCACGCGAATTGATTTTGGATCTTGTAGCCAAGCGTTACAAGCGCGACCAATGCTTTGTCCAGCTGGCTGCACTCAAGAAGTTTAAGGTGAACGCCATGGGCGCCATTGCGCAGGTGGGCCAGCAGTTGGTGGAACCGCAGACGAGACTTAGCATGTTCTTGCGTCAGGTGGGCGGAACCCTTTTGAGTGCCGATATCGAAGACGTGCAAGTGATTCGCGGTAGCGACACGATTCACGTTGATTACAGTGCCATGTCGACGAAGGGTGAATTTGCCAACGACATTATGCTGGAACAGGGTGACAAGGTTTACGTGCCGTTCGTGAAGATGGGCCAGAACGTTACCTTGATTTTCCCGGGTTACAGGACTAGCGCCGCCTACCAGGAAGGCCGCACCTTGCAGGAATACTTTGATCTTGTGGGCGGTTTCCGCTTGCATAACTATGGCTACAAGGCGTTATGTGTTCGCGAACCCGGAGCGGCTCCGCGCTGGCTCGACATTTCTGAAATGAGCAAGACGACGGTTGCCCCGAATACCGAAGTTGAATTCTCGGTGCAGGAAATGCTTGTGTATGTGGGCGGCTCCGTCAGCTATATCGGAAGGCTTCCTTACAATCCCTCGTGGCATGCGCTTGATTACGTGGCGGCGTCGGGAATTAATACGATTACGGGTACATGGAACCAGATCAAGGTGTGGCGCGGCAAGAAGCCCGAACCGCTTTACCTGAGCGTGACCGAAGACCAGATTTTGCCGGGCGACTATATCGAAATTCCGAAGAGCCGCTATGAATCTTTCAAGGATTTCACGTTGTTCCTTGCATCGCTCTTGACTGTGATTTCTTCGGCATTCATCATTTACGTCAACTATAAGTAGTTTTGTATGGAAAAGCAGGAATCGGTCGGTTTTATTGAAGTCTGTCTTCGTCTGCTGAATAACGACTTGAAGCATTTCAAGTTGTGCGCGGCGATAGTCCTCATCCCTACGCTTGTCACCTTTATTCTTGTCATGTGGGTGATCAAGCCCGTGTATGCGGCAACGGCTATCGTGACTCCTCCGTCTCCGTCTCAGACTTCGTTGAGTGGTTTGAGTTCTATGCTGGGCGGCGCCTCTGGCATGAGTTCGCTCCTCGGTTTTGCCAATGCCAACGAAGACGAAAACGCTGTTTGGACCATTCTCAATTCATGGGAATTGCATGACCAGGTGATCAAGGAATTCAACCTGGCGGAACATTATGAATTCGATGGTGATTTCCATGCGGACTTGCTGAAGGAATTCCGCAAGAATTTCGAAGTGGAATTCAACAAGGAAGACATGTTCGCTATCACCATAGAAGACGAAGACTTTAGGCTTGCAGCAAAGATGGTCTCGTTCATGCTTGAGAAGGCGGACTCCGCGTTCAACGCATTCAAGACGGCGCAGGCAAGGCAGTCTAGAATCTATTTCCAGAGCAGGCTCGATTCCTGCGAACACGCGCTAGATTCCCTGGTGGCTGACTTCGTGAAGTTCCAGGTGGACAACAATTTCTACGATCCGAACGTACAGCTTGAATCGACGATCAAGTACCTGGGCGCCTTGCAGGCCAAGCGTGAAGAAGTGTCTATCGAAATGGCTTTCGAAAAGGCGGACCGCGGCGAAAAGAGCAAGCGCTATGATGAATTGACCAAGCGCTACCAGGGCGTGAATTCTGCATTGCACGGCGCATTGAAGGGCCGCCACGAGAACATGGGCATGGTCGCCCTCAAGAAGTCTCCGGAACTTGGCGCCGAATACATGCGTCGCGAAACGGAAATCCGCGTGCAAGAAGCCATGTACAAGCTGCTTCGTCAACAGAGCGAACAGATGCGCATGGAAGAAGCGAAGATGCTTACGAACCTGCACGTGCTTGAACCGCCTTGGGAAAACGACAAGAAGATTTACCCGTTGAGGGGTGTCACCTTGATTTTCGTTTTCTCTGTGGCTTGCATTATTGCGACGATCGTCAGCAACTTGCTCGGCTACCTGGCCTGCGAATCGAAGCGCGGCTCCTCGGTGGCTGTGGAATGGAACGCCTTCAAGGGATTCTTTAAAAAGAACAAGGGCTAGCCCGTGTTTTCGTGGGTGATAGAATATCCGGTCAGCGCCGCCCTTTTTCTGGTAGTCATTTTTTGCCTATTCCAGTCTTGGTGGTTCAAGAAGGATTTCTTCAGTCCGCTCAACGTCTATTGCTTTGCGCAGTGCATTACCCTCGCTATCTCTTATTTGCAGATAAACAGGGCGATGAGTGACTTTAAGCTTTATACCTGGGGCGTGTGGCTCCTGGGATTCTTGTCGTTTGCAAGCGGCTGTATTATCGCAAGGCTTCATGCGAAGTCGAAGGCGTTGCCGGTCAACGTCGCCCAGCCAGTAGCCCCGAAACGCTACAACTGGACGGTTCACCTGGTACTTTCGTTTGGCGTATTCTGCCTGTTCCTTGTGGGCGTTTACGGCGTATTCTCGGTGGTGGGCAACCTGATCATATTTACGGATAGCCCGGCCAAGTGGATGACGAAGGATATCAACTACGGTTATTACGCTCTCTTGTTCAATAGCGGTCCGTTGTGTGTCCTGCTTTTCGGTGTGGCGGCATTTAAAAAGTTCAATAACGTGCAGTGGGTGCGCCGTGTGGCCGTTGTCATGGTGTTCGTAACGATTGCCATAAACCTGATGACGTACCCGAACAGAACGACTCTGTTTTTCAATGTCGGTTTCTTCTTGATTTTTGTGAACTACCTGTATAAGCGGATTTCGCCGATAGTCATTGCGGCGCTTCTGGTGGTTGCCATCGCGGTTTTCGTATCGATCGGTAGTCTTCGTGACCAGTACGGTGGCGGCTCTGCCGAAGGCAAGGCGATGGATGTGGTTCTGGAACTGCCTTACAAGTACCTGGCGAACAATTACTGGAATTTGGATTATGCCCTGAACCCGCCGAATGATCGCGAAATCCATCCGCATACATACGGAATCGATTTCTTTAACGGCATTTTCGAATATGCGAAACTCACGGGTTCATTCAGGAACAGTTTCCACTGGGACGATTCCTTCAACAATAAGATTCAGAAGGTGGAAGGGTTCAATACGGTGAACTACCTTTGGGAAGTTTACAAGGACTTCCACTTGTTCGGCGTGTTCCTGCTTCCGCTCTTGTGCGGGATTGGCCTCACGGTGCTTCACTTGCGCTTGTGCAAGCCCTTTACCCCGCGACAGGTCCTGATGTATACCTACTTCATCTACTTTGTGGGATGGTGGTTCTTTACGGCAGGTTACAAGCAGGGGATTTTCTGCATCTGGGGTGCAGTGATTTATTTCGTTTCTACCGTGTGCATGTGGCAAAAGCGCGGCACGGTTAAAGAATTACCAGCGGAGCCTGCGGTTTCTGACAAAGTAAGCGAGCAGGAACAGACTCAGGCATAAATCGCCCGAAAGCGTGAGTGCCGGAATGTAAGGCGCCTGGAGCAAGTTTGCACCGCCGATACAGACGGCAATGTTGATGATGCCGCCGATTGTAATCATGATGCCGTAGAGCCAGGTGCGCTTTTCTTTCAGTAATGTTGAAATCATTCCCATGCGGGTTGCCTGGAGTATCAGGGAGCAGGCGAGAATGCGCAGGCAGTAACAGCTGGTTTCGAGAACATCGGGTGTCCAGGGGGCTGCAAAGAAAATAATCCGGAGCGTGTATTGCGGGAAAAGCCAGAAGGGTGTCGTGGCCGCGGCGATGAAAAGCGTGAATACGGCTTGGTCGCGCAAGTGGAGGACGCGGGTATCGGTTTGGTGGAGGGTTATGAGGCTTGACGAAATGAAATGCACCATAAGCCCTGAAGCGAGAATGATAAGCTTGTGCGAGAAGTTGTAGGCGCCCAGGAATTCGGGAGTAGTAAAGTGTGCGACCGTGTAAAGGCCCACGGGCAGGTAGGCAAAGCTTGCGATGCTCGAAAGCGCATAGGGGCATGCCGACTTGAACATGAGTTTGAAGAATTGGATGGTGTGCAAGCCGATGCGGAATATCTTCAGGGTGAATGCCTGGCCGACACCGAAACCGAAGGCGGGTAGAGCCGCGATCACCATGGCGAGCGCAATCAATGGGATAGAATCAAGCTTGAGCACCCAGAGGGCAATCCCCATGACGGTGCAGTAGGACAGCGTATGGAGAACCTTGGAAATCAGAAGTTTTTTCCAGAAGTTACCGCAAATGAAGTACCAGTCAAAGAAGGCGTGTTGGAAGAGTAGACCAAGCGCAAGAACCAGTTCACCTTCGAAGACGTCGCTTTCTCTTCGGACGGCGAAGGCGAAGACGACCATGGCGATGGCCGCTAAGGTTGTCATGAAGAGCCTGAGTTGCAAGACATTGGTGAACAGGGTGCCGTTTGTGGCGCGCTTGCCGAAAAAGGCCAAAATGAGCGTTGCCATGCCAAAGTCGGCGAGGGCGCAGAAGATGGTGTAGTCGCTTTGCAGGATGCCGAAGGAACCGAACTTGACAATTCCCAAATTGTTTGCGATAAGATTCTGTACAACGACAGAAACGCCCTGGATGAGGACATTGACCAGAGAGATGAAAACGCCTATCTTGATGTTTCTTAGAGCTTGCATGATTTTATGCGTTTCTGAACAAAGACGGTAAAGGGGAGGATGATGACGCAAGCGATTGTATAGAGCGCAATCTTTAGTTCTACGGAGGCGTCGGGCAAGATCCTTTTGACGACAATCGAAACGCACACGATGACGAGCCAGTGCAAAACGTAATAGGTCATGGAATCTTTGCCGATGACTTGCAACCTTGTTTTTTCAAGTAGGCGAATTTTGGCGATATGGTCGAGGATGACGATGCCTGCAAGCGATGCAGGGAGCCATAAGAGGTACGTACCGCTAGAGACCTGGTGGAGATGCATGTCTACCTGCGGATTGTCGAAGGCATAGATGGCGATAAATGTTATGATGGCGGCAATAAGGACAGGACGCTTGAATTGCAGGTCTTTTGAGTAATGCCCTGCCGCAAGGAAGAATAATCCTGCAGAGATGTTTCCGAGATAATGGGGCAGATCCAGGGGCGCATACATGAAGGCGCAGGCGGCAAGGAGTCCGATGATGGCGATGATGTAGTCGGGCAGCTTCTTAAAAAGAATGTTGAAAATGATTCTTGCAAAAAAGAGGCTGAACAGGAACCAAAGCGGAGGATTGCTTTCGAGGGCGCCGCCCATCAATAGATTGCGCAAGTTGTCCCGAATGAAGCCGATTGTCGTAAAGCCTTCGTTGCTCATCTTGGCGGCGTATTCGAGGCATGCGCCGCAGAGTGAAAATACTGCGAATGGAATCAGGAGCCTTTTGGCCGAAGCTTTGATTTCGACAAGCGTGTCCTTGAGGCGGAAATACATTCCGGCCTTGAAGAAGAACCAGGGCATCATGAAGAATAACAGGCTGCACCAGAAAAAGTACAGGGAGGTTTGTCCGTGCCACAGCCCCGCATGCTGCGTGATGTGGCCGAATATCATATGGATAATCAGGAAACCGCAAGCAATATCGGGGTAGAGTTGTCTTTTGGTCGGTGTGATTTCCATAACTAAAAATTAGCATCTTTCTTTGACAAAATTGCCCTTCCCGGCGATAAATAAGGTGAATGGAGATATCGGTAAATGAAAATTTTTGTATCTTTGGGTGCAAAATCGCGAGAGTGGCGGAATTGGCAGACGCACCAGACTTAGGATCTGGCACTTCGGTGTGAGGGTTCGACTCCCTCCTCTCGCATGTTTTTCAATAATTTTTTAACCGACTCTCGGAGTTCATTATGAGCGTAGAAATCAAAGAAACAAGCGCAACCGTGCGCACACTCGAAATCACCATCCCGCAGGCAGACCTCACTGCTCCTTTCGAAAAGAAGCTGGGCCAGTACAAGAAGCAGGTGTCCATGAAGGGTTTCCGCCAGGGCATGGTGCCGAAGGCCATGATCCTGAAGCAGTTTGGCGGCGCTATCCGTCAGGAAGCTGTGGATGAAGTCGTGAACAAGCTTGTTCAGGAAGCGCTCAAGAACGCAAATATTATTCCGGTTGGCCAGATGAAGGTCGTGGATTTCAAGGACGACAAGGAAAACGACATCGCACTTAAGGTGGAAGTCGAAATGGATCCGGAAATCGACATCAAGGGCTACGCCGACACGGGCGTTACCGTTCCCGAAACTGCCGTCCACGAAGAAGAAGTCAAGGAAGAATATGACCGCTTGATCCAGATGTGGAGCAAGGACGAACATGTGGACCGCGCTGCCGCCAAGGGCGACGTCGTGGTGGGTAACTACCTCGAAGTGGTGATCGACGGCGAAAAGCAGGAACTCCCGGAAAACAAGGAATTCCGTAGCCTCCTCGGCCAGTCCGCTTCTCCGGGATTCGACGAAGGTCTCACCGGTGCAACTGCCGGCGAAACCAAGGAAATCAACTTCAAGTACCCGGATGACCACAAGGACGAACGCTATCGCGGCAAGACCGCTCAGTTCAAGGTGGAAATCACCGACGTGCGCGCTATTGTTCCGCCGACCATGGACGAAGAATTCTGCAAGCAGATCGGCGTGAAGGACGTCGAAGAATTGAAGCAGAACCTCGCCGAAGGCCTCGCTAACCAGAAGCAGGACGCCGCCAAGAACAAGGCTATCAACGAAGCTCTCGACAAGATTATCGAAGCCAACCCGTTCGAAGTGCCGAAGGCTCGCGTCTATGACCTGATCAAGTGGACGCTGAACCGCAACGCCCAGAGCGAAAAGGACGTGGTGGAACCGACCGAAGAACAGCTGAACGGCCTTACTCCGGAAGCAATCCGCGAAATCAAGAAGCACCGCATTCTCGACTTTATTGCAACTAAAGAAAAGATCAAGCCGTCGCAGGCTAACGTTGATGAACGTCTGAAGCAGATGGCCGCCGCCTACCATGTGGACTTTGAAACCCTCAAGGGCCACTTCCGTCAGTCCGGCCGCATCAACCAGCTCCGCGATGAACTCCGTGTTCAGATGGCTGCCGACTTCATCGTCGGTATCCGCCCGGCTGCTGAAGAAAACAAGTAAGAGGTAAACTGAATGATCATCCCTACCGTCATTGAGACCACCGGACGCGGTGAACGCGCCTACGATATCTACTCCCGTCTCCTCAAGGAACGCATTATCTTCCTGGGCACGCCGATTAACGACGAAGTGGCAAACAACGTCATGGCCCAGCTGATTTTCCTTGAATACGAGAATCCGGAAAAGGATATCACGCTGTACATTAACAGCCCGGGTGGTTACGTGTCGGCAGGGCTTGCCATTTACGACACCATGCAGCATGTTCGCCCCAATATCGCGACCATCTGCATTGGTAACTGCGCTTCGATGGCTGCAGTGTTGCTTGCGGCAGGTACCAAGGGCAAGCGCTATGCGCTCCCGCACTCCCGCATTATGCTTCACCAGCCGTCGGGTGCTGCTACCGGTCAGTCTACCGATATCCAGATTACTGCAAAAGAAATCGTACGCACTAAGGAAACCTTGGCAGAAATTGTTGCCAAGCATACCGGCAAGTCCATTGACGAAGTCCGCGAGAAGACCGACCGTGATTTCTATATGGGCCCCGAAGAAGCAAAGGCCTTCGGCGTTATCGACGAAATCTTTGTTCCGCGTAAAGAGGGAATTTAATGTATCGTAGCGGGAAAAATCACCCGACGGTTACGTGTAGTTTTTGCGGCAAGCCCGCAGAACGCGTCGAAAAGATGATTACGGGCGCAGGCGTACAGATTTGTAGCGACTGCGTTGCGATGTGCCACCGCATTATCGAAGAAGACCGCGTGCGCGCGAAGCAGGAATCTGCGGCTGCCGAGGCTTCTTCCAAGCCGCTCCCGCTACCTACAGAAATCAAGGCCCACCTAGACGAATACGTCATTGGCCAGGACCAGGCAAAGACTGCCCTTTCGGTGGCTGTGTACAACCACTACAAGCGTCTGCGTTACAAGCAGGCTCACCCCGATGCGCAAGAAGTGGAAAAGTCCAACTTGCTCCTGGTGGGTCCGACCGGTTCGGGCAAGACGCTTTTGGCACAGACCATGGCGCGTTTCCTGGATGTCCCCTTTACCATTGCCGACGCTACCGTGCTGACTGAAGCCGGTTACGTGGGCGAAGACGTGGACAGCATCATTGTGCGCCTGTTGCAGGCTGCTGACTACGATGTGGCCCGCGCTGAACGCGGTATCATCTTTATCGATGAAATTGATAAGATTGCCCGTAAGACTGCCAACCCCTCCATTACTCGCGACGTGAGCGGTGAAGGCGTGCAGCAGGGTCTTTTAAAGCTTTTGGAAGGTACCGTGGCTGCCGTGCCGCCGAAGGGTGGCCGTAAGCACCCCGAACAGCCGCTTGTGCAGGTGAACACCAAGAACATCCTGTTCATTTGCGGTGGCGCCTTCGAAACGCTCGACAAGATTATTTCCCGCCGCGTGAATACGGGCGGCATGGGTTTCGGTGCCGACATCCGCAGCGCCGAAGAAAATTCCCTGACAGAACTTTTCAAGCTCCTGGAACCCGATGATTTGATCCAGTTTGGCTTGATTCCCGAAATCGTGGGCCGTTTGCCCGTTGCTGTTGCTCTTGAAGAACTCGACGAGGCTGCCCTCCTGAATATTTTGACTCAGCCGAAGAATGCCCTTGTGAAGCAGTACAAGAGCCTGTTCGAAATGGACGGTATTGAGCTGAAGTTTGAAGACGATGCCCTCAAGGAAATTGTCCGCGAAACTATGGCCCGCAAGACAGGTGCCCGCGGCCTCCGTTCCGTGATGGAAAAGACATTGCAGAAGGCTATGTTCGAAATGCCGGGCTCCGGCAACAAGCAGTTCGTGGTGACTGCAGAAATTGTGAAGAGCGGCTTGCAGGCTCCTTCGGAGAAGAAGTCCGAATCTGCCAAGAAGAGCCGCAAGAAGGCTTCGTAAAACGAAAGAACTCGTTATCAATAGCTGGCTTACACAATGTCAGAATTAAATCGTGAATCCATGGTGGAATTCTTCGGTGAAGAAGAATTCAAGAAGTTGTGCAATCATGAGGCGGGACACGCCCTGATTGCCTATTTGTTCAAGCGCCCGCTGGAATACGTGAAGATGGACATGTCCAAGGAGCGTCCGGGCATTACGCACATTGCCGGCAGCGAACTGGAAGGTGATGCCCATATCGCTATGGCGGGGCATTTGGCGGAATTTCTGATGCGCAAGGATTTTTCCTGCGATTTGGATACGGTCATGAAGGAGCTGCCTGCGGAGCTTTACAAGAGCGATCCGGATTACCAGCGTTTTCAGGCGGCCTGCTATTATTTTCAGCTGGCGGAAACCAGCGTGGTGGAGCAGGATTTCAACATCCTGATGGCATGCCGCAAGTCCCTTTGCGGAATTGCAAACGCCTTAAATGAACGGCTCTATTTGAGCCGTAGCGATATCGAAGAAATCTTGAAAGGGAATTCGTAGCTTCTGCTACGATTTCTTTTTTGAAGCCTTGGCGCGTTCTGCCTTTACGGTTTGTACGGCGGCCTTGAGGGCGTCCTTTTTGGCTTGCTCCTCTTCGGGAGTGGGCTTGGTGTCTTCGAGCAGGCGGTCGGCCCATTCGTCCCAGAAACGGCAGCGTTCACCTTCGAGTTTCATTTTGGCAAACTTCACCGGTTCAGTTTCGACGGCGAGTGTCACGACCGATTCCTTGTAAGCCTGCGGAAGGCCTGCCACGTGAGCCATACGCTGCTTAAGTTCGGCCACGGTGGCATCGAGAATATCAACTTCAAAGCGGCGTTCTATGTAGCGGCGGGTAATAAAGCCGAGGGCCATAAAGTAGTCGCCCTGATTGCCTTCGGCGAGGTAATTCTTCTGGCGGAGTTCCTTAAGGGCAAGCACCGCTTCTTCGTACGGCGGGAGTCTCGGGGCGGCACCAGCCTTCGCAAACTTTTTATGCAGGAACCAGCCGAGGAATACGAGGAGGGCAACGCCTACCACAATCAGCACGATGTAGAGCCACTGCGGGAGTCGCGGGTCATCCATCGGATCTTCGACTTCCAAGATGTCGTCTTCTTCGCCGGTGGTGCGGGTAGAAACTTTGACGGCTACGGGGTCGGTGCTTGTTTTGACGGTGTCGCTACCGACGATGGCGCTCACTTGCTGCGGGGCGATCAGAAAGTCGCCACTCACGAAGGTGTTGAGCGTTGCAAGCCAGGTGAATTTGGCGGTGCCCTTGGGCATGCCTTCGGTCACCTTTTCGTTCTTCATTTCCTTGACTTCGAAGCTGCCGAGGTTTCCGACAAAGCTCGGCAAGTCGACGATTGCGTTTTCGGGGGCCACTACCTGGATTTCGTAATTGAACATGTCGCCCACGAACACCTGGGCGTTATCGACGTTCGCCTTGACCGATACATCGAAGGCGAGGGCGCTTGTGGCACAAAATGCGATTGCAGAAAAAAGAATTGCGAGAGAGCTAAAAATTCGAGACATATAAACCTCAGTGCCCAAGAATATACAAATTTTGGGGTGTGCGGGGCAACTTTGGCGAGTTGTTTATCTATATTCCCATGGGCTTATGCTTTGGCGAAGAATTTGCAAATTGGTGATTGTTTCGGTGCTGTTTGTTGCCGCATTTGCTGTTGCAGATGAACCTGCCGATAGCTCTGCTGTTAAGACGGATTCTGTTGCGGTGGCTGATAGCACAGGGCTCAAGACTTCGCGCGAGGGCACGCTTTCGATAGTTTCTCTTTTGTTGCCGCACAATTCGCTCAAGAATTCGGAGACTTTGCATAACTGGCCTTTTTTTGCGTTTGCGGTGCCTGCGTACACATACCATTTTAAGGTGCAACAGGATTTCGGCAAATTGCTGAGTTTTAAGGGCTTGGCTTCGGGCGATGTGAACTTTGCTGGGGTTGGCGTAAAACTTGATGCTGCAATTGAACTGATGCATTTGTTGGAATTGGGCGCCGAGGCGAATACGGGGACGGCGCTGAACTATGGTCGCACTGCAACTTTTATGGGTGTTTACCGGCCCGAAAAACGAAAGTACAGGCGTGATATTATGTTTACGGAATACGCATACGGCATGCGTTACCACACGGCGCTCACGATTCCGTTGCTTGCTTTTTTGCCCAAGAGTGATTGGACCAAGATTATTTTGAAGGGGACGGCGGAACTCCGGTATTCTGCATATACGGGCGCCGAAGATAAAGAGGTGTGGAAAGCCGGCAACGAAAACATGGTGAACGGCTTTAAGTACAAATATGGCGGTACGCTCATCTATATGATGCCTTTTGAGCGTGTGCCTATGGCGATGCTTGCAGTGAATGCGAGCGGCTTTAAGCATGAATATGATTTTGACGATGCATACAAGGATTACAATCCGAGCTTTGTAACGGTGAGTATAACTCCGATGGCATCGATCAAGGTGAGCCAAAAATGGAACGGCATGCTTATGGCGTCTGTCTCGCGCGACCGCAAATTTGAAAATCATCGATACCCGACAACCGAGGAATTATTGCAAAAGCAGGTGGGGAGCGAATGGGATTTGCGTACGGTCATGTTTGTCATGAGCCGGAAATTCTAGATTTTGTTTCACAAAATGGAGATGCCCGCTGTTGCGGGCATGACAGAAAACATGAATATTGCTTTAATTATCTACCTGGTGTTTTTGATTGCAATAGCGGTGCGTAGTGCGCGGCGCGTAAAGGACATTCCCGATTTTTTCGTGGCGCGCAAAGGGGCGTCGGCGAAGGCGGTAGCCGGTAGCCTTGTGGCGACGATTCTTGGCGGGTCGGCCGTGATTGGCGCCGTCGATAGCGGCGCAAAACTCGGCGGGGCCGCGAGCTGGTTCATGCTGGTGGGCGCGCTTGGTTTGTTGGCGCTGATTCCGTTTGCGGGCCGTGCCTACAGTCATGGCAAATACGCGCTGCCGGACTTGGTCAAAAACTTGTACGGCAAGGGCCCGCGATTGGTTGCCTCTTTTGTGATTCCGGTTGCGTGGACAGGCATTGTGGCCGCCCAGATTATTGCAGCGGCTAAGCTCCTGATGACTTTTACTTCGATGGGCTATATGACGGCGGCAGTTGTATCGGCGGCGGTGTTTACGGGCTATACGCTTGCGGGTGGCCAAGTTTCGATTTTGCGCACCGACTTTTTGCAGGCATGCCTGATTATTGCGGGCCTCTTGTTGCTTGCGGGCTTTGCGAAGTTTGGTGGCGGCGAGTTTGGCAGTGTGGTGGCTAGCGCTACGACTAGCGTGGCACCCAAGTTCCCGTTCAATACGAATTTCACGCCGCTCGACTTGTTCCTTTTGATTCTCACTTACGGCACTACGTACACGGCAGGTCCCGATATTTACAGCCGCATGTTCTGCGCGAAAGATGCAGCGACGGCCAAGAAGGCGATCGGCATGGCGGCATGTGTCTTGATTCCCGTTGCATTCGTAATCGGCTTCCTGGCAGTTTATGGTGTGAGCCTCGTAGGCGTGCAGGGCGCCCGCATTACGGCGATTGCCAATGCGGTATTGCCGCCGGCACTTTTGCCGATATTTGCGCTTGCGCTTTTGAGTGTGGTGCTGAGCAGTGCCGATACCACGCTTTTGAGCAGTTCTATTATCATTAACGGACTGTGCCGCAAGCCCTCGCTGCTCCAGGCTCGCGTGGTTATCTTGATGAACGGCTTGCTTGCCTTGATTCTGGCGCTTGTATTCACTGACATTATTGGCACGCTCCTGTTGGCGCTTGCGGTTTATGCGGGGGCGTTTACAGTGCCGATTCTGTGGGGGCTTCTGGGCCTTAAGGCAAAGCCCAAGTTTGTGGGTGCTGCCATTGTGACAGGCGGAATCTTGGCACTCGCGGGTAAACTGTGTCCGGCATTACCGGGTTCGCTTGGCTCGCATACCGGGGATATCTTGATGATTGCCGCGTTCGTGGTGAATGCGATTATCCTTGCGCTTGGCCGCGAATCCCGTGCTTGATTAAGCCGCTTTGATTTCTTTGTTCAGAATCCTTTGACTGCGTATAGCGACAGTCGGGTGTTCGCGGTAAACCACCGCGAACAATTTCGTATAGGGAATTTCGCATTCGGCAAGATCGCGCATGGCGGCCTTGGCGACTTTCTTGCCAAGCTTTTCGAAAGCGTAGCGGTCGGCTTCGTATTCCTGGTGCCAACAGTACAAGTGGAATACGGTGCGGAAGGGAATGGCGGCTAGGTGCAGCCAAAGAATGGACTGTACAAGCGACATGCCGTGGCTTGCGAGCAAAAAGGCGAAAAGCCATACGGCCAAAAGCAGCAATGCTACTTTTGCCAGGTTCCGCAAAATACTATGGCGCAATTCCTTGTGGCCTTCTTCGTGCTTTTTCACGAATTCGTTTTCAGCCGGTTCCTTGCGGTTTTCGGGCAGCGGCACGATGTCGTTGATCAGAGGAATCAGGCGCAGTACGGCGAAAAATCCTCCGGACACTTGTGTAAGCCTGCGCTCGCGAATTTCAAGCAGCAGGCGAGCCACGAATTCAATAACGAGGAGCGTTCCGAGTAAAAGCCAGGGTGACATTATTCGGGCTTGTTCGTTTTAGCGATGGAATTCAGGCGACGTAATTTCTCTTCGACTCGGGCCTTTTCCCATTCGGTAAATCCCTTGTCGATCGGGTGTGCGTCATCGTAGTCGTCGAAAATCTGGCGGCCGCGTTCGTTATCCTTGTCGAGTCCGTGAGTCACCCGTTCGTACCAGTCCTTTTCGAGCTGGCGGTAACGCTTGAGCAATTCGTCGAAGGTTTCGGGCAACGTGACAACGCGAATGGCATCTTTGTTGATGTCGTTTGTTGCCATGCGGCGCAGTTCCTTGACGGGTTGCGTTTGCAAACCGGGATCGTTTACGACCAAAGTAATAATGAGCTCAAGAACATAGCGTTCCAGGTATTCCTGGTATGTCTTGATCGCTTGCTGGCGAATGCGTTCGCGCATGAAGTTTTCACCCAGGCCATCGATGTGTTCCTTGGTGTAAATGTCGCGAATGTTGCTCACTTGCAAACGCTGGTAGGCGTCGCTGACATAGTGCACGGTGTCCGGATTGAAAATGCTGTAGAACGCCGAGGGTATGATGCCTTTGCCACGCAGCGAATACTTGTAAAGATTGCGGTCGAGGGCGTAGGCGTTGCGAGCGTAGTTCCAGCCGGGTACGATTTCGTTCAGACGGGGCGGAACATTTACCAGTTGCGGGTCGCCCGGACGAATCAGCGAGAAGGGGAACTTTACGCGCTGCGGGAGCGTGGTGAGCCCCGTAGCGATCAAGGTAAAGGGTGATTCGCGGTAGTTCGCGGGGAACTTGATGTTTACTCCCAGGCCGAAGAACATGCCTTGGCCGGGCATGACTTCCTGGTCGGGCATACGGCCGGTGTGGTTGCTGCCTACGTTGGCGCCGTAACCCAAGTTGCCGCATCCGTCGGGCCAAAGGGCTGCAATCAAAAGGGAGTGATGGTGCATTTGGGTCATGGGACCCATGTAGGAGCTGTTCACTTCGCCTTCTTCAATATGGCAGCAAGGGGCGATAATCGAAGACTTCACGATTGCCTTGCAGGCAACGGTGGTGCGGTTCATGAGTACGGAACCTTGCACTTCGGCGCCGGTGTGGATGGTGACCGACTTTTGCACGTTGGAGTTTTCGAGAATCACGGAATCGTAAACGTGGCTCGGTTCTTCGAGTGAAGAAAGCACCACGGAGTTGCGGATCTTTTCGGCGCCTTCGATACGGGCGTGGGCGCCAATCCAGCTATTACGAATGATGTTGGTGTTGCAAATGACTGCGCCCTTGCCTACGACGCCGAAGGGGAATGCGGTCTCTTCGCGGTAGGTTTTGAGCTGTTCTTCGAAGGCTGCCGTGACTTCGGGGTCCGGCTTGTGGAACAGCTGGGCTTCTACAAGTTCCATGGTGATTTCGGGGAATACGGCGACTTTGCGTCCGCCCATTTCGTTACCCACGTGCATGTAGTTTCCAATCATGTAGCTGATTTTTCCGCTACTGATAATGGAACCCACATTCTGGACGACCGCACTGCTGCGCACCAGAATGTTGCTGAGCATGGCCACCTTGTGGACCAGCGCGTTTTCGATAAAGCAGTTGTGTACAAGACTGTCGTAAATGCCTGTGGGGAATGACACGTCTCCTGGCAACAGGAGTGTTCCAAAGAATTTGGGCAAGTAGACTTCGCCCATGAACGACGAACGGATAATACGGTTCGGATCAAAGTCGGGTTCGACCATGATCTTGTCCCAGGATTCGGAGCGGTTGCCATTCTTTTCAAGAACTTGGATTTCGTCTGCGGTCAGGTGGCGGTATTTTGCGGTTCCGGCCCTGATACCCTTGAAATTTTCGACGGAGGTCGCCAAAATGCTGTTCTTGAGCACTTTTTTCAATTTTAACAATCGTTGCATGATATAAAAATAGCCTAAATTTGAGTCGATGATGAAAGAGCTCCTCTACAATTTGATACGAAAACACAAGTATAATATCTCTATCTATACCGAAGAGATCTTTGAAAGGCGTTGTCAAGAAGAAATTATCCGCAGCGATGAGGATGATAGCTCGTTTGTTTATCTGGAATTCGACTTTGAGACCTTGCGCAAGGAAATGCCTGAAGACGAAAAGTTCAATCAATTTTGGAAAGCCCTTTTCTCCGTGTTGAGTAGCGGGAGCCGCGGAAGCGATATTGTGGGCTTTCTGGAACATGAGTCGGGACTTGGGATGCTGATGCTTGATTCCAAGCTTGACGGCTGGCAACGCGTCAAGGGCCGTATAGAACAGAAGGCCGCTGTTGACCATTTTGAAAACATCAAGGATATTTTGGATAGAAACATAAAGCCGATTCTTTATCCGGCTTGTATCCAGAATTTGACTCCGCAGGCCACTGCCGCTGTATAGTTATGGCTGTCTCGAAGGTTCTTGTTATCGGTTCGGTCTACCCGCGTTTTCACGAAGACGCAGAAGTCCCCTGGTTACGCACTTCCATTGCGCATCTCAAGAAAGCGGGGCTTGATATACAAGTTCTGGCTCCGTCTTACAAGGGACTCAAAAGCCACGAAATCGATGGCGTGAAGGTGAACCGCTTCCGCTATGCGCCCGCCTCTTGGGAATTCTTGACGCACGAAGAAGGCGCTCCCAGCAAGATGGCGAACAAGCCTTGGCTTCAACTGCTCGCGATTCCTTATATCATCAGCGGGTTCTTCAAGTGCATTAAAATCTGCCGCAAGTTTAAGCCCGACATCATCCATGCGCATTGGCCGTTTCCGCATGCCTACATCGCGCTCGGTGCCGCTAAGTTGTTCAAGATTCCGCTGGTGTTGAATTTTCACGGCGCTGAGCTTCTGCTGATTCGCAAAAAGAAATGGGTCAAGCCGCTCCTTAAATTTGCAATCGGCCAGGCGCAAGCCGTGTTTGCGAACTCGAGTTTTACCGCCAGCAAAATCAAGGCGCTCCGCAATGTCGATGTCGAGTGGAGCCCGTATGGCACAACTTTAGAGACGGGGACGGGGAACGCCGAACCGCATCCGATAAACAGCAAGTTCAAAATCTTGTTTGTCGGGCGCCACATTGAACGCAAGGGCATTTGCTACCTGATTGAAGCGGCCAAGTACCTGCCCCGCGACCAGTTCGAAATCCGCATCGTAGGTGTCGGCGATTTGACCGAAGATTTGAAAAGACTCGCTTCGGAGTCTGCGGCCCCGAATTCCGCCGAAATCATCTTCACCGGCAAGCTTTCGCCCGAAGCGCTCGCCAATGAATACAAGACTGCCAATGTCTTCACGCTCCCGGCGATTGTCGACAGCAAGGGTGACACCGAAGGCCTCGGCGTCGTACTCATCGAGGCCATGGAACTCGGCCTCCCGATTGTGGCAAGCAATGTGGGCGGAATCCCTGACGTTGTCATTGACGGCGAAACGGGAATCCTCGTTCCTGAAAAAGACCCCGAGGCCCTCGCAAACGCTTACAAGCGCCTCGCCGCCGAGCCCGGACTCATAAAGCAATTACTCGCCGGCGCCCAGAAGCGCATCAACGAATGCTTTACCTGGGACGGAATCATCGAGCGTCAAATCGCAGTCTATAACAAAGTCTTGAAATAATTTTAAAGACTCCCGCGAGGGAGCCTTTGCTGTATTATTTTTGATACTTGTTGTGTATTTAAATAATTACTTGAGTAAAAATGGATGCTTTTTTTAAATTTGTTCGTATTATGTTGTTGATGAAAAACATTGCAATAGTCTTCTTTTGTTTTCTTTTGTTGGCTTGTTCTGAAAGTTCTACAGAACCGGAGGTGTTTGACGCCCGCAGGGTGTGTCCGGAAAACAAACGAGGCACGTTTGTTGACGATCGTGACGGGCAAGTATATAAATATACGACTATTGGCAATCAGGTGTGGATGGCCGAGAACTTGAATTATAAAATGGAGTCTGGCTCGTATGATGCGTATTCATCATCTTGCAGCTCAGTAGAAGATAATTGTGATGGGCGAGGATTGTCATATTCGTATGATGTTGTTCAGGAGGCTTGTCCCAAGGGCTGGCATTTGCCAGAACAAAAAGAATGGGATAAATTAATCGAAAAAATGGGTGGGGCTGAAATTGCGGGAGAACGCTTAAAGGCTGTTGATGGGTGGCATCCCTTAAATCGAGATGACCCTCTCGGTGGTACAGATGATTGTGGTTTTTCCCTTAAATCGGCAGTTTCATCTAACACAAGTGGAAAGGGGTATACTGCTGAATTGTGGTCGGCGACTAAAGCTCCGCATTCATATAGAACGCTTGTCACGATATACTTTTATTCGAATAAATCATGGGTGAGTAATTTAGATGGTATAGATAGAGATAACTTTTCTATCCGTTGTATTAAAGATTGATCTAGGGAAAAAATGAACAACTTCCTGAAACTGTTATTTTCTGGTGCGGTGCTGCTTTTGACGGCGTGCACGACTGATTCTGGTGAATCTAGTGTAGTCGATGATTTTGATGCAAGTGTTGTGTGCCCGGCTGAGGGGACAAACGCCTATGGTATGCCGAACCGTGGCACGTTTGTAGACGAGCGAGATGGTCAGGAATACAAGTACACGACTATTGGTGAGCAAGTATGGATGGCCGAGAATCTGAACTACAATGCAGTGGGCAGTATTTGCCAGGGCAAGGATGAGTCGAAGTGTGAACTATACGGCAGATTGTATAGGTATACTTGGCAGGATCGGAATACAGGACGTGATACCATAAATTGGGACTTTATTGATTCTGTGTGTCCGCCCGGCTGGCACTTGCCTAAATTAGCTGAATGGGAAAAATTGGCATCCTATGTTGGGGGGATGGATTCCGAAATTGCCGCCTCAAGGTTAAAGTCTGTTGACGGATGGGAAAATAGCAACTGGGGGGCTGGTGTTAATGTGTGTGGCTTTTCTGTTTTGCCATCGGGGTATTTTTCGTATGAAAGCTCTTATGAAGGGCATTGTGGCTTTTTCTTGTCATCTACAGCTGACTATGAAAATGTGAACAATCGAATTATATTTTGCATGCTAATGGAATTTGATTCTGTAATAGGGAGTTATAATATTCGTTGTATTAAGGACTAAAGCATGAAAAAGATAGCTTTATTTTTGTGTTTTTTTGCCATGTCTTCATTCTCGTTGACACTCGATCAAGTGCGCATGAGCTTAAACAAAAGTGCTGCTAATAGAGATTCTTCTGAGATGAAGATTCGTACTACAGTTAATTCTGCGTTTGGTTCTCAGGTTGTTTCTGTGTATATTGTTCAAAAAGGAAAATCAAAGGTCTATTCAGAAATAAAAGCTTCTTTTTTGAACCAACGAAGTATCATTAATGGCAATCGAATGAAGGTTGTTGATTTAAATACGAAAAAGTTTCAGATTGTTCCGTATAATGGCGAGTCCTTAGAGGCTCTGTCTTATGCGAAGTTTAACCCATTGGATTCTGGTGAATGGGAAGAACCTAAATTTGTTTCGGAGAATTTGTATTCGATCAAGGGTGATAAAGGAACTTTGTTCTATGATTCTAAGAGAAAGCGAATAGAAAAAATGGAATCTGTTGATGCAGAAAAAAATGTGTTAACAACTTTTACTTATGATGGTGAAGGCAACTTTAAGTCTATGAAAACATCTGTTATCTCAAATGGAAAAGAAACGACTGTTGTTACTGAAATTTTGATGCTCAGAAGTTCAGCGAAGTTCCCTGATCGATTATTTGAATTTTGATTCTGTCATTCAAATAATCAATCGTCACATTTCTTTTAATATCAAAAAGCGCCATGTTTGGCGCTTTTGAAGTTTTTACTGATTTTCTTGGTTTTTCGTTTTGAACTTGATGACCCAGATTTCGGAGTCGCTTCCTACGCGTACCGGAGGACCCCAGCAGTCGAAACCGGAGCTCACGAGCCAAAGGACTCCGCCGAGAGCGCCCTTGCCGTAGGCGAGTTTCCACACGTAGTCAATAATAAAGGTAATGGGGAAGAATTGACCGTCGTGGGTGTGTCCAGAAAGCGCGAAGTCCGGAAGCCTGCCGGCATGCATTTTTTCAATTCCCTTGGGCTGGTGATCCATCAAAATCCAGGGGCGGTTTACGACAACGGTATCGTAAGTAACCTGCGCGGCAATTGCTGCAGTTGTGTCTGTGAGCGAATCGGCGTTAGAATCCTGTGCGACCGTGGCTACGGAATCTGTGGAATCCTTGGGGTGCTCCACGAGCTTGATGGAGTCGGGAGTGAGTTCGCTAAGGGGCTTACGTTCAACGTCTCTGCCGCGGGCGACCATAAAGTCGGTACGGCCCGTGAAGCAGACTTCGCCAAGGCATGCGGTAGAATCGTCGAGCACCACGAAGCCTACCTTGCGCATCCATTCTTCGGGGCTGTTGTCCGAGTTCGCCATGAACGCTTCGTGATTTCCGTTGATGGCAACTGCCGCCACTTTCGCTCCGGCGGTCAGTCTTTTGAACAAACTATCGTAACCCGCGTGGTCCATCTTTTCGGTGGTAATATCTGCGAGGTCACCGCCGAATAACAAGTAGTCGGGTTTGATGGAATCGACTTGGGCAATGAACCTTTCGAGCTTTTGCGTATCAAAGAGCGGATCCACGTGGATATCGCTAAAGAATATGGCAGTAAAACTTTCGGTGTACTGGGAGGGCAAATCTACGGTGAGCAGGTTGGTTTTGTATTCGTCGTTATGCTGCATTCCGTAGCCCATGAACATGAACGTGACGGCAATAGAAATTCCAGCAAGCCAGCGGCCTACGCGGCGAACCTTGTGGCGGCTCAAGTGATGGGGTTGCGTAAAATAATAGCCGATTCTGTACAGCGTCCAGGGAATGTAAAGAATTAGAGAGTTTGGAATCCAGACGGCAAAAAACGTGACTAGGCAACTTCCGATAAAGGTGCCTCTAAAAAACATGCCCACAAGAATAAGGAATAAAACGGATGCGCCAATAATTATCCCGATTTTACCTTTGGCAGTGGAACTGACATTGATAAAGATCAGTACAAGGGCTGCAAGCAGTATGAATAGGAATGCAATCATGCTTTAATAATAGTAAATCTATTTTGGAGTTTAACTATATTTGACCCCGTATGGCTTTATGTATTGAATCTGATCATTTGGAAAAGGTCCAGAGGATCCTGGCTCTTCATTTTGAAGGGTTGGAAGTTTGGGCGCATGGAGCCCGCGTGACGGGAGTGGATCTCACTCCCGATACGGAACTGGAGCTGGTGGTTATTTCTGAAAGCCGCCTTTCTTTTGAAGCGATGACTGCTGTAGAAAAGGCTTTTGTGGATAGCGGGCTCCCGTTCCGGGTCGATGTCATGGACTGGGCCAAGCTCCCTGAATCTCTCCAAAAACAAATCAAGAAAGAACACGACGTGGTTCAAGCCGCTGCGGAATCCTAGTATATGAAACGTCTTTTACCTTTTGCTTTGGTGGCAATGCTTGCCGCTTCCGCTTTTGCCCAGGACGAAATTCGTGAGGCAAAGAACTTAATCCAGAACGGGCAGTGCGCCGAGGCCATTGCTCCCCTCCAGAGAGTCTACAAGTCCAGTTTCCGTAAGTCCTCCGGCGAAAAGGCTGCCGTGATGCTCACGGAATGCTACTTGCGCGAACACAAGCGCGACGAAGCCTTGAAGCTTTCTTCCCGCTTCTTGGAATACTACGTGAACACGGTGTATCGCGAACGTATGGAACTGGCAAATGCCATCGTGATGGTTGAAAAGGGTAACGTCTACGAAGGCGTTGAAGCGATGCTCCGCATTCTGGCCTACTCCAAGAACCCGGCCGCCCGCAGCCGTACCAAGGATGTGGCCATTCAGACGCTCGCCGCTTCGCTGTTGACTGCCGACCAGTTGCAGGCTCTTTTGGAAAAGTACCCGGTCGACAAGGACATCGTGGGCTGGATGCAGCTGCAGATTGGCCGTGAATGTCAGAATTCCAAGCGCTACCGCGCCGCCCGCTACTGGTACAAGAAGGTTGTGGCTGGTGGGGTAGCCGAAAACCTTTCCAACACCGCCGAGAAGGGACTTGAATCTTTGGAAGACCGCGGCGCCGGTATGCCGACGGTGCTCGTGCTCGCCCCGTTGTCCGGCGACTATGCCGAATTTGGCTCGGCGGCCATTCAGGGCGTGATTCTCGCTCACGAAAAGGCCGGACTCAAGGGCAAGGTGAACCTGCGCGTGGCAGACACCCGTGCTGACGCCGCCCAGGCGCTCCTCCGCACCCAGCAGGCTGTCAACCAGGATAGCATTGTTGCAATCATCGGCCCCATTATGAGTGCCCCGGCCGCAACCGTTGCCGCCTGGCTCGGCAGCAACTTCCAGAATATCCCGATGCTTACCCCGACCGCTACCGACGACGGTATCGCCAAGATGGGCCCGAACATTTTCCAGGTGAACATTACCATGGATAACCTGGCAAAGAGCATCGCCGACTTTGCGACCAAGTGCTTGAACATTCGTGAATACGCTATCTTGAGCCCGCTCGGTGGCTATGGCGCCTCGATGTCGCAGAGCTTTACCACTGCCGTGGAACGCCGCGGCGGTTCCGTGATCGCCTTCCGTAACTACGAAGAAGGTCGCCCCGACTACAAGACTGAATTCAGCCTGCTGCGTGATGTTCGCTTCAAGCAGTTGAACCGCCGCCAGAACATTGCCCGCGGCGCAAGTGACCTTGATGCCGTGAATGCCAAGGAACGCCGCTTCTATATGCAGGATTCCACGTTCAACATTCCGGGTATCTTCATTCCGGCAACGAACCCGGGTGATGCAGGCCTCATGGCGGGCCAGGTGGCCTTCAACAAGATTTCGGGCGTGCTGCTCGGTGCTTCCGGCTGGTACGGTCGCGAACTCTTGATCCAGGGCAAGCGCCAGGTCGACAGTTCCTACTTTAGCGTGCCTGCCATGGATATGGGCGGCAACAACGACGGCCTCAAGAAGTTCGTGAGCGACTTCAAGGAACGCTGGGGTGCCGAACCGGGCGAAGACAGGGTGAGCGGACTCAGCTATGACGCTGCAAACATCGTGTTCAGCTCCATGGAGAAAAAGCCCAACAGCCTCACGAACCTGATCAACTACACCGCAAACTTCCATGGCGTGTATGGGGAAATCAAGTTCAAGCGAGGCATGAACATGAACACCAAGATCGTGACCGTGAACAAGGGCAAGTTCGAAACCGTCGAAGGCTGCCCGGCTAAGTAAGACGAAAGGACGCCGCTTCGCGGCTACAGACGAAAGGTATCAAAAAATTCCCGCAGTAGGCTCACTGCGGGAATTTTTGTTTCTAGGAGGGAGAGAGTGAAACGCTTAGAGCGGGCTAGTCTTCTTCGAGCACCGGGTTCCAAAGCGAGGCGGCGACGTAGTCCGGGGAATCCCCGTTGCGGTAATAGGCGTGCAGGCTGTCGTCGTCCAAAAGGTCGTCCAGGTTTCCGCCTCCGGTTGCGTCCAGTTCTTCCTTGACGCGGGCCTTGAATGCCATGAAGCCGGAGTGGATCATGTAGAATGACAATGCAGATGTTTTATGGAAAAGTTTCATAAGACCTCCGTCGTGTGTTATTCCTTTTTGTTTTTCCCGAATCCCTGGTTTTAAATGATATATTGTTGTTTATATGTTGATAAGTTGTTGAGCCTCTACCCCAGTTATAGATAATTTTGCGTGGCCAGGCAATAGCAAAAATGGATGTAAGGTTTAAGAAACAATTCCGTATTTTTGGGGAATTTTGCGAAATTTTGGCACATTTGTCCAAGATTGCATCTGCTAACTTGTTGCCTGTCAACAGGTTAAGGAGGGGTGTTTGACCCTGGAAATGCCCCCGAATAGGGGGCCTTCTCTATATTCCAATTTGGAATAAAAAATAAGTTTTCAGGGGGTATTGAAATTCGCTTTTCCATTGTGGATAAATCGTGAACTAAGTTTTTTTATCCATAGTTTATCAACAGGTTTTGGGTGCTTCAGGGGTTGTCATATTTTCTAAATTTGGATTAATGCGATTCTTGAAGACGATATTTTTAGCCCTTTCTGTTTTTGCTGTTGCTTGTTTTGCAGAGAATACCCTCGCCCTTTCCGAGGGGCAAGCGGCCCTTTGGTCCAAGGCGACTTCTGCCACCATGGCGTTGCGCTATGGCGAGGCTTTTGAACTTTCTAAGCAGTTGCGTGCCGAAAACGAGGGCGCCGGTTGCGTACTCGAAAACGTGGTGCGTATCAGCGTGTATGACGACAAGGGTGATACGGCTTCGCTTATAAAGGCGGGGAAACTTCTGGAATCTTGCAAGACCGAAGGGCTGTGGGATGCGCTCCGTCGTTTTGAAATTGGCTACGTGCAGGGCGAGACGGGACATTCGGTCAAAGGCGCCATGACGACGCGTTCTGCGGCGAAGGCTTTCGAAGATTCCAAGGAACTGGAAGCCCGCGCTTTCTTTGCCATTTACGCCTACTATATCGACAAGAGTTTTAGCTGGGTGCCCTTCAAGTCGGACAACCGCGATCTTTACTTGGCCACTCTCGACAGCGCCTCGCAGAAGTCCGAACGCTTCTGGCCTCTATTCCTGACGCCGCTCATTTGGATGCATTACGACAAGGAAGATTTTGCGACGGGCCTGAAGCTTGCCGAACGCGGGCTCAAGCGTGCTCCGAATCATCCGGTCATGTTGCAGATCAAGGCTGACATGCTTTACCGTTTGAAGCGCTATGGCGAGGCTGCCGACATTTATGAAAAGAGTGCCGCCGATTACTTGAAGCGCACGGGCAAGAGCATTCGTTACTGGTGCTCGGTGCTGAACCTGATTCGCATTTATAGCGACAAGGGCGACAAGGCGAAAGCGGAACAGTGGCGCAAGACTTTGGACGACCCGAAGTACAATGAACTCAAGGATTGGATGCCTGGTTCGTTGATGGACGACTTGAAAAAGCGGAAGCTTATTTAGTCGGTTTGATGGCGTCCGATAGTTTGTATATAAAATTTAACATCTAAAAACGGTATTCAGTACCCCAAAAAAAGCGTGTTAATAAAGAGGCACGTCTTTTGATGGAGGTATTATGCCGAGACCGCTCCGTATAGGATTTTTCCTAGATGGTTATACGCTCAAGAAGGTGAACGACTACTACCGTAATGTTCACCGGTTCCATTCCAGTCTGGATTTCAGGAGCCTTAGGCTCTGGGTGGAGATGCAGGCGATTCGTTACTTTGAGGGGGATCGTTACCGCAAACTGGAAATGGAATCCCATTACTATCATCCGTATCGCGATCCGCATGTGTATGCCCGCGATTGCGAAGGCGTGTTCAGGTTGGAGCAGACCCTTATGGAATGCGGCTACAGCGTGCATTTCAATAACCCTGCGGAAACGGGCTGTGTGGGGCCGAACCTGTCGCTGATGGAAGATGCCTTGCTGATGGCCATGTACCGCAAGCTGGATGCGGTGGTGCTTTTAAGCACGCAGGGCGAGTATGCTCCGCTTCCGGACAGGCTACGGCTTATGGGCGTCCCGACGCTGGTACTGGGTTGGGATTTTGTCTACCCGAAGGCGAAGTACAAGGTCCGCTGGAAAACGGATTCTTGCTTGCGGCGAACTTGTGCCCATTATGTGGCCATGGAGAAAATCGTGGACAGCGATCCCAACGGCGGCGCCCCACGCGGATTTTTCTTTCAGTGCGAACATCCTTTTGACAAAGGACGTAATCCTCGACCAAAGGTGGCGGTGGGGCGCGATCCTCAAGCGCCTCGCCGCCTAAACTAATGTGAAAAATTAGCGGTCTCCGTAAACAACAAAGCCCCAGGCGTTAAGCTGGGGCGGTAGCGAGAGCGAGCGCTCATTAAAGTTTATCTTGTTGCTTCTTTTCCCAGCGGGAGAGGAAGTACCACGTAGCGCGGATACCGAGGAAGTAGGTATCGCCTACGTTGTCGGTGTGGTGCGTCTTGCTTGCGCCGTAGTTGATGGTGAACTCTTCGTGGTTCATGTCATTGTAACGGACGAAGCGGTAACCGAGATAACCGCCCAAAGCTAAGCGACCCAGTTCGATACGCAATTCCAGTTCGGCATTGACGGTGGATGCGAAAGTGCTGTAGAAACGATCGCGCAAAGTTTGGACGTTTTCGTCGTTGCCGACTTCAACGAAATCATAGTTCGAAGAAAAGTGCATGTTCATGAGGCTGAAGCCGAAACCGACCGCTGGAATCAGGTTGATCGGTGCATTTTCGCCAAAGAGCTTCCAACCGAACATCCAGTCGGCTCCATAGGTGAACCATTCCACGTCGTAAAGCGGGAAGGTGGTGCTTTCGATGGGATTACTCGGACCGTTCGTTTTGTAACTAGAAGCTGGACGCTCGGATACTTGCGTGGGCATGAAATTGAAGTCGATCCAGGTCAGGAACTGCTTGTACTGGGCACCCACGTTGATGTGCAGACCCAGGTACCAGTCATCGAATTTTTTGTAATTGTTGGGCGCAGAACCTTTGAAGAAATCCGTCAGCGTATCCAATTTAGTTGGATCTTCTGCGTTTTCAACGGTATATGATATTTGATGGGAGCCGTTGTAAAGTGCTACCGTGTTCACGTATCTCTGGTATTCGCTACGCATGCCGCGGTAATCGGCACCTACAGAAATGAACCCGCGGACGTGGTCCTTTTCGTAAAATCCTTCTTCTTCGTTAGCAAAAGAGCTAGTGGCGAAGGTGAGCAAGCTGAGAGCGACAATGCTCAAAAAAGAGGCTATCTTTGTTTTCATAAAAGATTCCATTGCTAGTATCCGGCATATAAAATACATTATGTTTTGGGTTTTTGGCACAAAAAATTTCATAAGATGTTAAAAATCAACGATTTACGCACTTTTTGAGGCCTGAAAATGTTGAATTTTTGTGGAAAAATGGTCGTCAATGCCTCGTTGGGGCTTTTTTTGGCTTTTTCGGGGTTCTTGTTGGACGCCTGCAATAATAATGGCGAACCGGCCAAGAAAACGGCTGATTGCGGGGAACTGCCAGCCCTGGAATTCAGCAAGAACTTGAAAGTCGGCAAGCTTTGCGATGAGAACGTTGCCGAAATCCGCTCCATTGTGGGGCGCGATACGCTGGTAAAGCGTTTCAAGTTGGGGAAGGCGCCTCAAAAGGTGGTAGCCCTTTCTTCGGCGCAGATCGGCTATATGCTGCGTCTTGGCCTGGAAAGCCGCATTGTGGGCGTGGGCGATGGCAAGTACATTGCCGATAGCGCCCTGTACGCCCGGGTCGCTGCAGGCCAGGTGGCCGAAGTGGGGAGTGGTTCTACGATTTCCCTTGAAAAGCTGGTGGCACTCCAGCCGGACTTGGTAATGAGCTTTGCCACGGGCGGAGGACATGACGACTACGAACGCATCGATGCCTTGAATCTCCCGTTGATGCTTACTTCTGAATGGCAGGAAGATTCTCCGTTGGCGAAGGCGGAGTGGATTAAGTTGTACGGAATGATGTTTGGCGTTGAGGCCCTGGCAGATTCTATTTTTGAACAAAGTAAAAGCGCCTACAACGCTACTAGAGATCCTTCGTCTTCGCTCCGCTCTGCTCAGGATGACAATAAGGTGTGTCCCCATGTGTTAGTGGGCATGAGTTACGGTGGCGTGTGGTATGCGCCGGGCGGCAACAGCTTTACCGCGCGCCTCATCAAGGATGCCGGTGGCTGCTACTTGTGGGCGGCAGATACTAGCCGGGAACTTCAGTTTACGTTGGAAGAAATCATGAAGGTGGCCGATAGTGCCGACGTGTGGGTAAATCCCGGGATGTTCGGGTCTCCGGAGGAATTGCTTGCCGCTGAACCCCGCGTCAAGTACATCAAGGCGTTCAAGGAAAAACGCGTGTGCCAGAACGATGGCCGCAAGGGCCCTGGCGGCGGCAACGACTTTTACGAGTCCGCTGTAGCTTACCCTGCCGAAATGCTTCAAAATCTGCAGGAATGTATACAGAAGGCAACAAAAGGGGCTGATTCTGCCCGAAAGGGTTTTGATTGGTACCATAATATTTTTATCTTTTAGGCCATGAAAACTCATACAGGTATTGGTGACTGGATTGCAGCCAACTATGAACTTGGGACTCCTTTTTTGCAACAGGTGCCCAGGGACTGTGCCGACTATTTGCTCTTGAACGCTCAGATTCGCGAATATGAACCGGGCGAAATCATTATTAATGGCGGATCTATTGGCGATTCTTTCTGCGTGCTGCAGAGCGGTCGCGCTTTTATTTGCGGTGAACTTTTGGCCGATGGCCACTACAATACGCTGGCAACGCTTGAGGCGGGTACATGTTTTGGTGAAATGTCCATTATCTGTAACGAGCCTACAAGCAATACGGTTGTCGCCGGTGAAGATGGCGCCACGGTGCTCCACATTCCCAGCGACGAGTTCGTGAAGTTCTTGGACAAGAACCCGAACATTATGGTGTACCTTTACAAGGTGGTGGCCGACCGCCTGCGTGCAAAGAACAAGGCCTTCGACGAATTCGAAAGGCTTTCGCTCCTTGCTTCCGCAAAGGTGCTCCCCTTTATCGATTTTGCGCAGACTATGGAAAAGAGCCGCGTTACGGGAACAGTGATGTTCGAATGTAACGGCGAAAAGGGCTTTATTGCTTTCCAGGATGGTCGTATCTGCTGTGCCAAGTGTGGCAAACTGGCAGGCCCAGACGCATTGGAAAAGATGCTCTCTTGGGGCGACGAGACGCTGTTCAAGCTGGATACCCACTTGATGCCGGATATCGTGAACATCAACCAGATGTCCGATACCACCAGCCTCATTCTGGATGCGCTCAGAAATATTGATGAAAAACAAAATGCCCATTAAGGGCTAACACGTGCCCAAGACTTGGGCAAAAGGATAAAAGATGAATTACGCAGACGCAGGAGTATCCTTGGCACGTGCCGACGAAGCAATGGTCGGTGTCAAGAAATCCGTACGTACTACATTCAACCAGGGCGTTTTGGGCGACGTCGGTAACTTCGGCGGCCTCTTTACGCTGAACCACCTCGGCATGAAGGACCCGGTCCTCGTGAGCTCCGTGGATGGCGTGGGCACCAAGCTCAAGGTCGACATCGAAATGGGCACGCACGAACTTCCGGGTCAGGATATCGTGAACCACTGCTGCGATGACATTCTGGTGCAGGGCGCACGTCCGTTGTTCTTCTTGGACTACGTGGCTACCGGCCGTTTGGAACCGGGTGTCATGGACAAGCTCGTTGCCGGTATGGCCAAGGCTTGCCGCGAAAACGACCTCGTCTTGATTGGCGGTGAAACTGCTGAAATGCCGGGCTTCTACGGTCCGGGCGACTACGATATTTCCGGTACTATCGTGGGTGTCGTGGAACGCGAAAACATCATTGACGGCAAGAAGATCAAGCCGGGTACCATTATCCTTGGCCTGCCTTCTACCGGCCTTCACACCAACGGTTACTCTCTCGCCCGTAAGGTGTTGTTCGACGTGGCCGGCTACAAGGTCGACACCATGGTCGACGGCATGGACAAGTCCATCGGCGAAGCTCTCGCCGTGCCGCACCGCAGCTACTACCCGAGCCTCATCGATCTTTGCAACAAGAAGATCATTCAGGGCCTCGCTCACATCACCGGTTCGGGCTACCAGGGCAACATTCCGCGTATCCTCCCGGACGATGTCGACGTGATTATCGACCGCACCACGTGGGATCCTCCGATGATCTTCAAGCTCATCCAGCAGGCCGGCTCTGTCGAAAAGGACGAAATGTACTCTACCTTCAATATGGGTATGGGCATGCTCATCTTCATCGACCCGGCTGACAAGGCTGAAGTTACCGCTCACCTCGAAGCCAAGGGCGAAAAGTGGGTGCAGATCGGTGAAGTCGTGAAGGGCACCAAGCAGGTGAAGTTCCGCGACTAATCCTCTTCTTGCAACAAGGGAGTTTAAAAAGGCTTGCACTAGGTGCAAGCTTTTTTTGCGGTATGCGACTATGGAGGGCAGGTTGAAATACAACCTGCTCGGAATAGTCGGCAAAGTCCTTGGTTATTTCGCTAGATGCAATTCTTATAGGCAAGGACTTTGCTTTTCTATCTTTGCGCCTGATGATTCCTGCACGCAACAGTCTCGCCTTTTGGCATTTGCTCGCCATTATTACCATCACCTTTTGGGGCACGAGTTTCGTGAGCACGAAGGTGCTCTTGAATCATGGCTTTTCGGCGGTGCAGATTTTCTCGTTGCGTTTTGCGATTACCTACTTGATTCTTTTGGCGGCAAGCCACAAGCAATTCCGCAGCAAGAACTGGAAGCATGAACTGATTCTGTTCATCAGTGGCATTACCGGATGTACGCTTTACTTTTGGACCGAGAATACGGCGCTTTCTTTTTCGCCGTCGAGTAACGTGGCGCTCATTATTTGCGCGAACCCGTTGCTTATCCTGATTTTCGGAGGAATCATTTATAAGAGCGAACGCCTCGGCAAGCGACAAATTTTAGGGTGCCTCGTCACATTCGTTGGCATGGTGCTGGTGGTGCTGAACGGCAAGTTTGTCTTGAAGCTTTCGCCCGTAGGCGATTTGCTTGCTTGCAGCGCCGGAGTCATGTGGGCGATTTATTCGCTAGTCGTGAAGCAGTTAAACGGCAAGTACAATTCGCTGTTCATTACGCGCAAGATGTTTTTCTACGGAACACTGATGTCTATTCCCGCCTTGTTCATCGAGGCGCGCGGCGATGTGTCGAAAGTGCTTGATATTCCTTGGCAGAACTTTATGGAGCCGGTAGTCGCATTTAACTTTTTGTGCCTTACGGTATTTTGCTCGCTGTTCGGATACCTTGTTTGGAACAATGTGCTGAAGCAACTCGGTACGGTTCTTGCCAGCAACTACGTTTATGTGGCGCCTTTGATTACCATGATTACGGCAGCGATTGCCCTTGGCGAGCGTATTACGCCTATCGCCATCGTGGGTGCTGCCGCCATTATTGTGGGAATGCTTTTGGCGGAATTCAAGCGCAAGACTTAATTCTTGATGCAGCGGATAGAATAGGCGTAATAGCCCTTGCGACCCGAATCCCTATCCAAATCGTATTGGTTGGAAAGTATCCATGCGTATGTAAGCGTGTTGCTGCTTACGCCCCAGAAATAGGCCTTGGTGCCTTCGCCATCGCATTGACCGGTGCTTGCGCGGTAACCGCCTGGAACAGCGGAGAAGCTGAAAAGTTCAGGTTCTCCGCCATCCAAGTTTTACCGCCGATAACGACAGTCTTGTAGCTCTTGCCGTCACGGGAATCCGAGAGCGTGCCGTAATCTACAGCGGGGGCGGTCACGGATGCGCTTGATTCAGGCTCGTCGCTTTCGCAAGGAGGCATGTCGATTTCGATAAGTGCAGTACCTTCGCACTTATATAAGATCTGCAAGTCATAATCGTATATCGTGTAGCTGTTCGGGCAAGAAATTGAAGTACGCTCCATATTGCGCATAGTAATGTTTGCCATGCCTTTCGTGAAGCATTCGGCACTACTGCTGGATACGCTCATCTGTAAGCCCCAAAGCAAGTGCTGCAGAGGTGGCAGAAAGTTTCTTGAAATCCATTTGTTTTCCTTCCTTTAAATTTCAGTAAAGCGGTCAACGACAGTGCCATCGGCAAGCGTCGCCTTGCTTTCAAAATCTTCGCGGTTGCGCACCCATAAGGTTCCTTTCGGGTGGTCGGGCGTTTCGTACTCGCTGCGGTAAACTACAAGCGGCTTGACCGATTCACAGTCAAGTGCGTCCGCCGTAACGACGGTGTAGATCATTGTTTCTTTTTTGTAGTGACGATACTTGTGACCGGCAATAGCTTTTGACATCTGAAGTAGACAGTGGTTAGTGATTAGTGGTTAGGAACTCTAGCAGCTTGGGCATGAGTGCGGTTGCGTCTTTCACGCCCATGTCGTAAAGTTCCACCAGTTTCGACTTGTCTTTTTCGAGGCGCGAAATTTTGAATTCAGCGCTCGGACGAATCATGAACGCAGAACCTTGAGCGACTAGCTCTTCTAGCGTACGCAGGCACTGATTATAGCGAATGTGGCGGTTCCTTGCCGCCTCGATAAACTTCGGGTACTTGCGGTAGAAAATCTTGAACAGGGGAATCATGGAGTTCGGTTTCTTGACAAAGCCTTCGGGTTGCGTGACGATCACAACCTGCTTTTGATAACCCATGCCCGTGAATACTTCGAACGGAATGCTGTCGCCGACACCGCCGTCCAGAAGTTTCATGCCATCGACTTCGACGATATGGCTCATGAGCGGAAGCGATGCCGAAGCGCGAATCTTGTCCATGTCTTCGGGCTTGTCCAAATCGCGTGTGAGCAAGTATTCGGGGCCGCCGGTTTCCAAGTTCGTGGCGACTGCGTAGAACTTTGTTTCGGCCGTGTTCTCGCGGAACTTTTCAAAGTCAAACGGATCGACCACGCGCGGGATTTGGTTGTAGCAATAATCCAGTTCAAAAAAATCACCGGTGCGAATCAGGTTGCCCCAGCTCATGTAGCGTTTGCTTGCCGAATGAATGGTGTCGAGACGCTTGTTGCGCTCGCGCTGTTCAGACAAATAGCTGCAAAGGTGGGTTGCGCCTGCAGATGTTCCGGCGCAAGCGCCAAACTTGATTCCGTTATCTAAAAATACATCCAGTACGCCGGCCGAATACGCTCCGCGCATGCCGCCGCCTTCGACAGCAAGCGCAATATCCTTGTACATTGCCATTAGGCATTCTCCATAAGCCACAGAAAATCTTTCGGATGTTCCACGAATTTTTCGGGGTGCAACTTGTGCTTTGCGAAAAATTCTTCGCGGGTCATCCAGGTAAAGCTATCGACTTCGCCCGGCTGCGGCACAAGTAAATCCGCTTCCTTGTCGCTGAGCGTAATCTTATAAACGTCGTAGTATTCGTTGTCGAGGTAAGAGCCGCCGTTAAGCACGCTTTCGTGCTTAGCCTCGAATAGGTATTCGAGGTCGCGCGAACTCTTGTGCACGCCCAGTTCCTCGCGCAGTTCGCGCACGGCGGCATTCACGCTGGAATCGCCAGCCGAAATGTGGCCTGCGCAACTTGTGTCGAAAAGCCCCGGATTGTTTTCTTTGACGCGGCTTCGCAGCTGGAACAGAATGCGACCTTTGCTGTCGAACGCCCAAATATGTACCGTGCGGTGCCACAGCCCCTTGGCGTGAACTTCGGTGCGTCCGCGAGCATAACCCGCCGGCGTTCCGTCTGGATTCAAGATATCAATTTGCTCTTCCATGGGACATCCGTTCTTTAAGTTCCCTGACGAGTTTTTTGTACTCGCTCATCAAGTCTTCGTGTCTAACGCGGACAAAGTCGTAGTCGCCTTCGCTGCAGGCGAATTCCATCAGCTTGGCAATACTTGCGATGTTGACTGCGCCAATGAATAGCGATGAACTCTTTAAGGTTTGCACCATGAGACGATAGCTTTCGAAATCTTCTTCCTTGAACAACTTGTTCAAAATTTCGTCGAATTGCTTTTCCACATAGAGCATGATTTTTTTGCGATACAGGGCTTCGTTCCTTTCGCAGCAATAAAGTCCCACGGACACGTTTAGGAGATCGTTGGGCAAGTTTTCGGTAGTCTTCTTCGGTTCCTGCACCACCTTCTTTTCTGGCTTTTCTTCGGCCATGAGAGCGACAGCTTCTTCTTTTTGAGGCAGTTCGTCAAAGCGGTTTACCAGTTCTTTGGGCAAGTACTTCAGCAATATGGTGAACAATGCATCTTCGTGAACCGGCTTCGTCAAGAAATCCGCAAAGCCCATGGTTTCGCAAATGGTCTTTGCCGAAGTGTTGTCATCGGCCGTAAGCATGATAATCGGCGTATGCTTATTGGGGTGATCGTCAAGAGTCTTCATGATGGTGAGAATGTTCAAACCATCGATGATAGGCATCGTGTGATCGAGGAAGATGATATCGTAGTGATTGCGCCTGAAGTTTTCGATAGCCTCCATGCCGTTGGATACGGAATCGAAACGGGCGAAGGTCTCTTTCATGAGACCGCCCATCACGCGCAAGTTCATGGGGACGTCGTCAATGGCAAGAATTGAAGCGTTGGGAGCGTAGAAGTGAATGGACGTATTTTCGGAGGCCTGCACGAATTCGTTGTAACGAGTCTTGAAGTCTCCCATCAATTCGTTCTTCACCACCTTTTGAGGGATGATGATTTCAATCACCGGCAAACCGTCGGCAATGAGGCTGTTCTTGATTTCGCCTCCCAGTGCTACCACGAGCATCTTCACCAGGGAAAGGGAGGCTCCCGTCCAGCTGACACCGGCATCAGGAATGTCGATGATCAAGTTGATTTTCTGAACCTTGACAGCGTTGTCTTCGTCTTCAATCCAATGGTAACCGATCTGGATGATGTTCGCCCCGTTTACCACTAGATGGTCGGCGTTAAACAGGATGTTGCTTATGATTTGTTGCAAGCGGGATTCATCGCCTTCGAGGTGAGTCGGAACCGAGGAATCTACCAGCAATTCAAACTCTGCCGATTTCTTTCGGTTGCGAGCGGCGCTAAGGCTGTCGCAAAGGACCGCGAACAAGTCGTATTCCTTGACAGAGATTTCGAGACTGCTGGTGCGGATCTTGTTCATGTCCAAGATGTCGTTGGACAACAAAAGCAGCTGCTGCCCCGAGGCGCGCATGTCGGCGATATATTCCTTCAGCGAGGAATCCTGTGATTCTCTCAGCACGATGGCGCCTATGTTCAAAATGTTCATGGCGGGTTCGCGGATATCCTGGCCGACGGATTCCATCATGCGTAGGCGATCCAGTTCGTCGCTAGCCAAGTGGTTCCTTAAATTGTATTCGCGGTGCCTGCGGACTAAGAAGAATCGGATGCCAAGCCCCGTCAGGAACAATAGCATCAAGAGGCCTACCACCCAGAATACCAGGAAGGACAGGCGGTCCAAACCATCGGATACGTCTTCGGCGGCAACCATTCCGGCGAGCACGAAATCATCTTGGTGGAGCTTTGCCATGTAGAAGTAATAGGTCGCATCACCGATGACAAAATTCCTGGAGGCCGAAAGGCCGCGGTCCATATCCTGGCGGAGCTTTCCGTAGATTTTGTCGATATCAGTATTTTTCCAAATGGAATCTTTGAACCATTTTCCGGTGTTGTTCTGAATCAGGACCTTGCCGTCGTTATCGATGATTTGGACGAAGCATTTCTTGTCAAAGCAATCTACGTCGAAGAAGTCTGTGATCGGAATTTGCTTGAATTGCAGGTACAGTACGAAACGGACATTGAGACGGTTGTAAACGGGAACGCCTAGCATGATTCCCATTTTTTCGCTATAGCAAATGGTTTGCTTGCCACGGAAGGATTCCATGATGCAGCGGTAATTTTCGTCAGGCAGAGTGAAGACCGAGTCCGCCGTATGTGCCGTTCCATCCAAGGAGATAAGCCCGTATATGGTGCTTTCGTCCTTCAATTCTGCGAGGCTCAAAAAGTCTTCGATGTGAGACCCGTCCGCTTCGATTTTACGAGAAATCACGGATAGGGTGTTCAGGCGCATGTGCATTTTTTCGTTGGCGAGATCTGCAATCAATACTGCCTGTTGGGATACCTGCTTGGACACGTAAACGTTCAAAAGGGTATCAAGCTTTACGCGGAGTAGCACGCAGACAAGGCACAACACGAATATGACGGCGGCGAGCCACACCACCATCTTGATGTTGATCTTTGCGCTTCTAGGGGTCAATTCCATCGACTACCCCCTTGACGAACCAGTCAAATCGATTCAACATGACGTCGTCGGTCATGCTTTCGCCTTCGCCTACGCGAACATTGCCTTGGTTATCGACAATGGGCCCGTAGAACACATCAAACTTTCCCTGGGTCAGCCTGAGCTTTTCATCTTCTACGACTTGACGAGTGGTGTCGTCCACGTTCCTTGTCAGGTCGGCCAGTTCCATGATGCCACTTTCGAGGCCAAGCCAGTAGGCACGCCCTTCAAACTTGTCCTGGATGATTTCGCGAATCTTCGGGATGTAGAAATTTTCCCAGCGCCAAACCGGGGCGGTCAAGAAATGATCCGGGAACCTTCTGGAGTTGTCCCTGTTGTAGCCGATAATCCATACGCCTCTGTCGTCGGCAATCTCGTAGGGAGACAGAGCATCTACGTGGGTGGCCAGAACGTCGACGTTGTGTTTGCTGAGCAGGTTGCGGGTGGCGTCGGCGGCCATGGATTCATCGGTCCAGGAACCGGACCAGCTGACGTATACTTTGGCGTCCGGGTTGACTTTCTGTACGCCGAGAGTGAATGCGTTGATGCCGCGATTTACTTCTGAAATGTTGTATGCTGCCACGTATCCGATTTCGTTGGTCTTTGTCTTCATGCCGGCGACAATACCCGTCAGGTAACGCAGCTGGTACATGCGGCCAAAAAAGGTGGACAGGTTGGTAGACGTGTGAAGTCCCGTGGCATGCAGGAATTTCGTTTCGGGATGGTTTCTTGCTACGGCCAGTTCGTGTTCGCCAAAGCCGATAGAATTGGCGATAATGATTTTGGCTCCGTTCTGAATGGCCTGTTCCATGATGAATTGGGCCGTTGAATCGGTGGGCACGTTTTCGTAGTAGGCGACTTCCAGGTTCAAAAGCTTTTCGGCTTTCTGAATCGCCTCGTAATGGGTTTCGTTCCAACTATGGTCATTGCGAAGTCCCGTTAAAATCATGGCGACGCGGAACTTCTGCTGGGTGTTCTGCACTTCGGTATCGGGGCCGAACATGATCAGAACGCCAATGATCATGGCGAGCGCAATCGTAGATGCTAGGACTGTCCATTTCATCGTTCTTCAAGCCCCCTCTGGATGTTTTCGATCAGCTCGGCATGTAAGGCCATGGCTAGGTCGTGATTTTCGTGAATGACTTTCAGTCGGGATTCTCGGCTTGCGTTTTCGAGATTGCGGAATTTTTCGGCCATGGAAACGGCACCGATAGCAATCGACGAATCGTAAAGAACGTGCATATAGAAACGGTAGTTGTCCCAGTCGGAATTTCGGTAGCAGGCGTCCACGTTTCTGCAGAGGGGAGATGCTACGTATTCCTGCAACATTTCGACATAGATTTCTTCGTCGTCGGCGCAGTAGTTCAGGCCTGCCTTGATGTCCAGGAATTCTCCCAGGGACTTGAAGCGGTCTAGCGGCGTTGTCGCGGTAATCGAGCGCAACTCGATTTCGTCGTCGTCGAAGACGGAATCAATCTTGTTGTTCGGTACGTTGCCGGCGGCATTAGCTGCGCTGGCGGAGGGGATAACCGGTTCGTTCAAGTCTTCGGGCGTGAGTACCAGTTGCTTGGACAGGTACCACTTCAGGGCGCGGCGCAGGTCTCTTTCCTTGAGAGGCTTGATCAAGTAGTCTGCGAAACCTTCTGCCAAGAAGGAGTCCTTGGTAAGGGATTCTCCTTCGGAAGCGAGAGCGATAACGGGGGTGTCCTTGTTCGGGAACTTGTCCATCATCTTCATTTTTCTGAAGACGTCTATGCCGTCCATGACAGGCATCATATGGTCCAAGAAAATCAAGTCGTAGTGTCTCGATTCCACGAGTTGCAAGCACTGATGGCCGCTCAGGGCCTCGTCGATTTTCACCTGGGAATTCTTCAGGAATCCGCGGAACATCTTGAGGTTCAATTCAACGTCATCGACAATCAGGATTCGTGCTTCGGGAGCCAGGAACACATCGGAAAGGTCCTTGTTCTTGTGGGCGGCGTTCCTGTAACGCATGGTAAAGTCGCCCATGGGTTCCGTGTTCAGCACGAGCTGCGGAATCTCGACCAGGAACGACGAGCCTTCGCCGTAGCGGCTATTGATGGTCATATGACCTCCGCACTTGGCAAGGAGTTCCTGAGTAAGGCTTAATCCCAGTCCAACACCTTCGATTTCGTTCTTTTCGGCAGAACTGGGAAGAATGTATTTCTTGAAAATGGATTTCTTCTCTTCGGCGCGGATTCCGATACCTGTATCCTTGACGGCTATTTTTAACATGATGTAGTCGTCAGAGCGCAGGGCTCCAATGGGGGGGAGACTGTCGAAGCCCACCGACAATGAAACGCCGCCCACTTCAGTAAACTTGGTGGCGTTCGAAAGCAGGTTGTTGATAATCTGGATGATGCGGTTCTCGTCACCCCACAGGCAAGACGGAATGTCGGGGTCGCAATCGATATGGAAGGTCAAACCCTTGGCTTTGATCTTCGGTTCGTTTTCGTTGTAGCATTCCTGCAAAATCGTGAATACTTCGTATTCCATAGATTCGATGCTTAGACGTCCCGATTCGATCTTGGTGACATCCAGGACATCGTTTACTAGCGAAAGGACTCCCTGGCCTGCACTTTGGATATTGTTGGAATATTCCTTCATGCTTTCGTCGTGCAGGTCTTTCTGGATGATGGAATTCATGCCGAGAATGCCGTTGATGGACGAACGGATTTCGCTGCTCATGCTGGTGAGGAATGCAATCTTGGAATGGTTGACGCGGATAAGCTGTATATGCTTTATGAATGCGGCGACAATCAAGACGACGAACAATACGTAACTCAGGAAAATGATAACGGATGTTCGCAGAATGGCGATGTTCAGGGGCTTCCAGAGTTGTTCTTCTTCGACTAGGCGGATGACATACCATTCATCCTGTATAAGGGTCGAAAATACGCGGTAGTCCTTGCCCCTCAAATTTAAGACGAAGGGGTCTCCCTTGGCATAAGAGGCGCCTTTGGCGAGATTTTCTTCATCGGATCCCCAGAATTCCGCCGACAGGTAGTTGCGACCGTTCTGGGTAATGTCGGTATGGGAAATCACCGAGCCTTTCTTGTCAATAATGACGAGCATATTTGACAAGTCGCTCTTCTTGACATTTGCAAGCAGGTCCTTCAAGTATACATCAATGGCGAGAACACTTTTCTTGTCCGAAAGTCGCAAGCTAATGGTCACCACCTGCTCGCCGCTATACGGGTTCATGTGGGTCGGAATCAGGGCGACCTTGTCTTTTTCCATAGGGGCGTTCTGGTACCACGGACGATTCGAGGGAACGTAACCTAAGGCAGGAGTCCAACGTTCGCCGCTAAAGAACTCTTCGCGGAGAATGCCGAACATGCTGCACAAGACAATATCGTTTGAATGCTTGTAATATTCCGCTTCGGAAACCAACAACGATTCGATTTGCGCCTGCGTGGCTCCATGTTCCAAACTTTTTTCTGCAATGTGAGAGGTCACTCGTAGAACCGAAGCGCCTCGCGCCAAGAATCCGTTAATCGCTTCGGCGTCTTTTTCGTTGGAGTATGTGCCTGAAAGTAACGTTTCGTGCTTGACGGTCTCCGTGTAATCTTGGAGCAAATAAAAGCTTACCGCGGCAAGGCCAATGCTTACCGCAACAAGGATGCCCCCGTAAAAGGCCCTCAAGCGTTTTTCACTTTCTATAGTCTTGAAGAACACATTCAAAATATAAGATATTTCTAGAAAAGACACTATGCTATATTTCAAGACATGAAGTTCGAAAAAGATGTATTGATGGGGCTCCTGAAAAGGGCCGAAACCGAAGGCGTTTTCAACAAGGCGGTCGCGGGATTCATATTACCCGACGGAAGTCGCGAATTTTTGACTCTCAACACGCCCGAAAACACGGTTTTTGACATTGCGAGCCTTACCAAGGTGTGTCCTACCTCCACACTCGCCTTGAGTTACATCCTCGAAGGTAAACTTTCGGTTGACACCAAGGTTATCGACTACATCCCTGAACTTAAGACAAATTACCGCGACGACATTCGGGTGTTTCACTTGCTGACTCATAGCCTAGATTACCGAGTGCCTATGAAGACTTTGCGCACGCTGCCTGCCGAAGGAATCTTGGAAGCGCTTTATACGTACCAGTTCGAAAAGGCTCCTGGGGCTGACTTCAATTACGGTAACCCCGCCAGCGTATTGCTGGGAATGATTTTGCAGCGCCTTATGGGCAAGGACTTGCAGCAGCAAGGCCGCGAGCGATTCTTTATTCCACTCGGTATGACTCGTTCCGGCTGGGATCCGTTGACTCGCGACTGGAATCCGATTCCTAAAGATGAAATCTCGCCGACGGAAATCTGCAGCTTTAGAGGTCGCGAAATCCAAGGAGAAATCCACGATGAAAGCGCCTGGGTTTTGCGAAAGCTGTTCCCTGTCGGCAGCGCCGGCATGTTCAGCTGCGTGCCCGACTTGTTGAATTTTGTACAAACTATCTTGAAGGACGGTGTCGCTGCAGACGGTAAGCGCATTATGCCTGCGGGCATTTTGAAGATGGTTAGTGAAAACGCCTTTGCGCTCGATTCGGCTAGCAAGTATTCTACGGCAAAAGATGCCTGCACCGCTCTCGGCTGGGAGCTGAATAGTGCGAAGTTCATGGGCACCAAGATTTCGCCGCACACATTCGGTAAAACCGGATTCACCGGCGCAAGCATCGTTGCCGACCCTGACCAAGGTGCAGCCGTGGTGCTGCTCAGCAACTTTACCTATCCGCACCGCGAAGCGAACGCTGACCGCATCCATGCCTTCCGCGCGACGCTTTCCGACGCCTTTTTCGGATAATTCTATATTTGGGCGCGATGAATTTCGAGCCAACAGCACTTGCCCTCTACGCCGCCTACTTCGTGTTAGGCGCCGTCGTGAGCCTTATCAACAGCATTGCGGGCGGCGGCTCTACGTTGAGCCTTCCAATTATGATTTTCCTCGGGATGCCCGCAACCGTTGCAAACGGAACGAACCGTATCGGGCTCATCATCGGAAACTTCAGCAGTGCCTTTAACCTGGCACGTCACGGCTACTTGAACAAGCGCATTTTCTTGCAGCTGCTCACGCCTACGATTCTCGGAGCCCTTCTGGGAGCGTGCTTCCTAGTGCATATCGGCGATAAGCTTTTCCAGGCAATTCTTGCAGTCGTTATCTGCCTTGTGGTTGTCATGAGCAACTTGAACAAGAATGTCCTGGGGAAGCCTCCTGCAAATCCGCCTGAAAAGTTGACACTCAAGGGCGCTCTCGGATTTTTTGCCATTGCCGTTTACGGTTGCATCGTACAAGTCGGCGTGGGTTTCGTACAAATTTTCGGGCTCACCCGTTATACGGGACTTGCTCCCATCCAGATTAACGCTCTCAAGAATTCACTCACCAATGTTTTTTTAGTCGTCAGTACCATTGCGCTCGGCGTGACAGGCAAAATCAACTGGCCCATCGCCGTGATGATGGCAGGTGGTGCCTGGGTCGGCGGCTATTTCGGCAGCTTTTTGCAGCGTAAAAAAGGCAACAAGTTTATCCAGCGCTTTATCAGCATTTGCAGCATCGGCATGGCTATTGCGCTGGTGGTGGATCTTATCGTCAAATAATCAGCTCTTGATGTTTCTGTAGTGTTCAACGAGTTGCTTTATGTTGAACGCTTTCTTTTTTTCCTGTACGGTTTTTAAGCTAGACAGAATCTCGGCAAAGTAATTCGCCAAATCCGCATCGCCAGCAAGAAACGCTTCTTCGCAATTCTGTTTAGCTACGGCCACAACTTCAGGATTAAATCCGAGTGTAATGCCAAAGCGTTTTAAGGACTCCGTGACGCTCTCGTCATTCGATTGGTCATTTTCGACATTGACCATCTTGGCGTACCCCAAAATATCATCGACAATTTCGTCTAGAGCGTTTCCCGAATCCGTATAATTCGACCGAACAAAACTGCAGTAGACCGCCTCTAGATACATCTTTTTGTAAAGGAAGTAATTGCGCAGGAATCTAAAACAAAGAATCAAATCGCTTGCCCGGTAAGCGACTTTCATGGCCGCCACCGCGTCTTCCATCACATTGTCCCAACGCCCCTGGTCGCTGTGGATTCGCGCAAGCATCAACCTGTATTTTGCTGAAGCCGGATTCCACATTGCTGCAATGGACATTGCTTTTTCTGCGTCAGGGAAATTTTCCAAATTCAATTCCAAAAGGCCTGCCTGTCGCCAAATAAATTCCATCGGACAACAGGAATGAACGTTCTTTACTAACCGACTTGATAGGGGTTCAAAATAATGTCGGTAAAGGGCGCGTTCCATTCTGCTAGAAATCGAAATGTACTCAACGGAATCGTCAGGAACAAACGGATGATTTTCGGCCACCTTCATCAAAGGCCTGATCATATCCAATGCGGTTTGGTAATCCCTTTCGTTCGTTTGCACGTCGAGCGATTCTTGCAAAAGGCTCATCACGCCATCTCGGCCTTCAAAAACTTGGAGTTTTTTCCCAAAGATGGCCGCCCGGACGCGAAACAGGGCTTCAAGCGTATTTGTTCTGTCAGTAAAAAACATATCATCCCCTATTTTGACAGATTCATTCTTGTAGAAATATACAATATCAATTGTCGTGAGGAGTAATGTTTTTCCGTTTTTCGCGGCGCTTGCGTGCGCGGCTTTCTTCGAGGGTTTCGCCGAGGCCTGCGAGCAGTTCTGCGGTCAGGGTTTCGTCACCTGCGGCGAGCAGTTCCTTTTGTGGACGGGACAGTTTCTTGATGCGCGCTTCCAGGCGCAGGGCCTCTTCGTGGCTGTTCAATTCAAACTGGCGCAGAATACACTGCGGCGGGAACGCCTTGGTGAATTTCGCTCCCTTGCCGGACTTATGTTGTTCGAAACGAGCTTCTACATCGACGGCATACCCCGTGTAGATGCGGTTGCCCGCACAACGGAGCATGTAGACGAAATGTGGCATTACGATTCTTCGTGGTGAGCCTTCGACACTAGGCTCATGTAAATCGTGCCGAGGATTGCGGCACAGAAGCTGCCCAGCAGAATACCGAGCTTTGCGGAATCCTGACGGTCGCCCACCTCGAAGGCGAGGTTAGCCACAAACAGGGCCATGGTAAAGCCGATGCCGGCGAGCATGCCGCCGCCCCACAGCACCTTCCAGCTGTAGCTCGGCTTTACGGATACGCCCACCGTTACGGCGAGCAGGCTGAACAGGAAAATTCCAATCGGCTTGCCGAGAATCAAGGCCAGCGCTACAGCGCCCATTACCGGCACTTCTACGCCACCCAGCTTGATTTCGACACCGGCATTGCTCAAGGCGAACAGCGGCATGATAAAGAAGTTCACCCAGGGAACGAGCGGCTTGAACAGGCGTTCCTGCATCGAGATGCTTTCGCGGGCGCCGCGCTTCAAAAGCGTAAAGACTTCGTACTGTTCGTTGCGGTCCTTGGCTTCGCCCGAGAGGGCTCCGCCTACGCTACCGGCGAAGTGGGCGAGCTTGCCCTTCGCAAGTACGGGCTTTGCCGGCACCGAGAGACCGAGCAGCACGCCCGCAATGGTCGGGTGCACGCCGCTCTTCACGAAGAATGCCCACACGGCAATTCCGATGACGCCGTGCAACAGCAGGTTGCGAACGCCAATACGGAACAGGACGTTAATCAAGACCAGCAATGCGAAACCTGCACCAAGAGCCAAGAAGTTCACGCCGTCGCCGCTGGGGTAACCAATGGCGATCACGAGAATGGCGCCGATATCGTCGGCGATAGCCAGAGTCAAAATCATCACGCGGAGTGCATGCGGCACCTTCTTGCCGAGAATGGCCATGCAGCCCACCACAAAGGCGATATCGGTTGCAGTCGGAACGCCCCAACCATGTGCGGCGCTATGTTCGCCACCCGGGCACAGCAACAGGTAAATGAGTGCCGGGAAAAGCATACCGCCTGCCGCCGCGATAATGGGGAGGCTCGCCGCCTTCGGGTTCTTGAGTTCGCCGTAGGTCATTTCGCCCTTGACTTCAAGACCGATGTTAAAGAAGAAGATGGTCATCATGGCATCGTTGATGAACCAGTGCAAATCGGCCGCACCGATCCAGCTGCCAATCGTAAGCGCAAAAGGCATGTGCCAAACATGATGGTAAGTTTCAGGGCTCAGGTTCGCCCATAGCAGGGCCGCCAGCGTCATGATAATCAGAACGATGCCGCCCGTAGTCTCCACTTTCATCAAACGCTCGATAGGCGTGATGATCTTTCGGATAGAGGTCTCCGGGAACAAATCTTCAATCTTGTCGCTGCTCGTTACTTTTGCCGACATAGCTACCTGTAAATAGGGTTGAGTGATTCAGCCTTGCGCTTAACAAAATAATCATTTTTTTTGAATGTGACCGCTCCAAGTTGCTTATTTTTCCATTTTTTGTATATGTGATTTGCCCCTAAATCGCTCTTATAGCCTATTATTTGGATTTTTTGTATATTCTTAGCGTAAAAAAGAGACTCTAAGATGCTAGATAAAGAAGTTTTAAAGACCGTCAGCCGCATTGAACTTAGCGTTCGCGGCACGCTCGATACCGTGATGACCGGCGCTTACCATAGTTCCTTCAAGGGGAACGGTATGGAATTTAGCGAAGTCCGCGAGTATATGCCGGGCGATGACGTGCGTACGATTGACTGGAACGTGACCGCTCGAACGGGCACGCCTTACGTAAAGAAGTATATTGAAGAACGCGAAATGACCATGCTTTTGATGGTCGATGCATCGAGCAGTTCGGAATTCGGTTCCGGCAAGCAGATGAAGGGCGAGGTCATGGCGACTTTGACGGCCCTCCTCGCGTTCGCCGCTATCAAGAATAATGACAAGGTCGGCCTGCTGATCTACACCGACCAGGTGGAACTCTTCATTCCGCCGGAGAAAGGGCGCAAGCACGTGCTGCGTCTTATCCGTGAAATCCTTTATTTTAAGCCGCAGCACCACGGCACGAATACTCAAGTGGCCCTTGAATACGCCGGCAAGATTCTGAATCGTCGTGCCGTCGTCGTGGTGATGAGCGACTTCCTCGATGAAGGCTTCGAAAACGCCTTCAAGATTCTCCGTAAGCGCCACGACGTGCTTGCAGTCTCCGTCGTCGATCCGCGCGAAATGGAACTCCCGCCCGCAGGCCTCGTAGAACTCGAGGATCCTGAAACCGGCGAAACGCTCCTGATCGACACTGGCGACGCCGCCTTCCGCGAGGCGTTCGCCCGCGAGGCAAAGCGCCAGGGCAAGGCGACCAAGGAACTGTTCCAGCGTATGTCCATCGACTTCGTGCGCATTGAAACTCACGACGACTTCAAGGAAACGGTCGCCCCTCTTATCGAGCACTTCCGTCGCCGCGCCAAGAAGAACCGTTCGTAATCACGAGCCATAACAACGAAATTATAAAAGCCCTCAATTATTATTGAGGGCTTATTGTTTATCGTCGAAAAAAGAAACCGTGCAGGCTTTCGCCCGCACGGCCCCTTACCACAACACACACAAAGACTATGGAGGGCAATGCCCTCCCTAAGCTTTAGAACCCCATGGAGCGACCGGCATGCGAATCCTTCGCCTGCAGCTCCTTGCGGAGTTCCGCCTCGATTCTCTCGGAGGTTCGTGCGCTTTCCGGCAAGAAACGCAGACGACCGTTCACGGCGTTGAAGTCACCCGGCGTCAGGAGCGGCAGTTCCGTCACCGCCTTCGGGCATTCCGCATTCGGGAAGAATACGTTCCAGATATGGCGTACGCCTTCGGGTTTCAAGTAACCGAAGCCGAGCTTCAGGGCAAAGCGGCGACGGCTTGCGGAATCCAAGGTGCTATCGAAGTTGGTTGCGGCGACGAAGATTCCCTTGAAGTTTTCCATACGGGTCAGAATTTCGTTCACCTTCGAAACTTCGTGGCCCTGCATGGCACCTGTACGGTCGCGCAAGAAGCTGTCCGCTTCGTCGAAGAACAGGATTGACTTGGTGCGTTCCGCTTCTTCAAAGGCGGCGGCAATGTTTGCTTCGGTCTGGCCGACATACATTCCCAAGAGATCGCTTGCCCTGCGGATGACGAGATTGCGGCCCAAGGTGCGTGCGATGTGACGCACGAATTCCGTCTTGCCGGTTCCCGGAGGACCATAGAGCAGAATGTTCAGGGAATTCGGTGCGGAATCTTCTTCGAAAGTTTTCCAGACCGAATCGTAGCTCTGGACGACTTCCATGATTTCATCGACGGAGCCTTCCATATTCAGACCGCTCAAGGTATAAGTGGGGGCGTGGCTTTCTACGTCGCGCAAGGAACCTGTATCGATTCCGAGCAAGTTCGTGTGAGCCTTAAGCAGGCGGGCCATAGTGGGGTAGGCCTTGACATTGGCTCCGCTTGTAAGCAGATTCTGAGTGGCACGCGTTGCAATCGTGAAGCCGCCAGCCATTGCCGGGTATTCCACGACCAGCTTCATTTTCTCTTCGGGAGTCAGCATGTCTTCTGCACCCTGCGCCTTCAGTACCGATTCGAACATACTCAAGCGTTCGTCCTTGGCAAGGCCCTTGAAGGCCATCGAGAAGTCGAAACGGCGACGAGAGCTCTTTTCGGTAAAGCTGATGGAGTTGGTAATCCAGATAATGGGGGTATGCACCGATTCGAAGAAGTGATTCAGGCTGCCCTTTTCAAAACCGTTCAGCACCAGGTCGGCTTCGTCAATCAAGATGATGCCGTGATCTTTTTCGCACTGCCAATCGGCAAGCATCGCCGCGCGGATGCGGTAAAGCATCAGGCTCTGCGAACGCGTTTCGAAACGGCGTCCCATTTCCATGGAGTTGTCGGCATCGATGCTTACTTCAAGCAAGGGGAGCCCTGCTTCGGCGGCGAGAGCCTTCGCAAGTTCCGTCTTGCCTGTGCCTTCTACACCGTAAAGCAGGATGTTCAGCGGGCGGTTCCAATTGTGGTGCTTGATCAGGTCAAGCGCCAAGATGGCGTCGGGGTTGTTTCCCTGCAACTGGGCGAACGACACCGTTCCCGGTTCTGCCAAATGGAAGGCCTTGAGACCCGTGCTGTCACAGGAACCGTCCAAGAAGCATCCGACTTCCATAGGAATGTCCATATCTTCGTTGCACAAGCCCAGCTTGCGAAGCGTACTGTCCTTGCCCATCAGTTTCATGACTCGGTCAACACTCAAGCCAGTCGTCATGGCGACTTCCGAAAACACCCTCGGGGAATCCGATGGAGGTCCAAAGCGGTGGCGACGGCGACCGAAAAATTCTCCGTCCGGATCGCACTGCATCACGTCGCGGGTGCGCAGCCACATATAGAGAAGGATTTCCAGCTCGTCATCGTTCAGGCGGTAAACATCTTTTACCTTCATTGCGCGTTCATAAATCGGGTCGTTGCTGCGCACGCCTTTCTGGATTTTTTCAAGCGCAAACTTCTTGAAGTTTCCGCATACGATATCCTGGACTTCCTTGTAAAGGAAGGGGGCCATCGATTCCGTGTCGACATCGACAATCGCCTTTATCAGGTTGTCAGTCACCCTGTCGGCGCAGCCGTGCTTCATTTCTTTGCGGTAACGGCAAATCTGGCGGAGCAGTCTGCCGTTGCAGTACTGCGTATCCAGTTCGCATTCATCCTCGTCGACTTCTTCTTCTTCCAAGAAATCGTCAAGAAGATCGATTTCATCGTCGCCAAATTCACGATTAACCGAGGCGGTTTCCGACTTGGGTCTTGCCGGCTTTTTCTTCGGCGTAATGAACGGATTGAAAATGTCGATAAAGCCCTTTACGACATTTTCACGGCAAGTGCGACCCATCAGCTGGAAGGCGCTAGCCTTGTTCAGGCCATCCGGGTTTTCGTCGATAATGCGGACCCAATATTCCAGGATCTTGAGATCCGCGAAGCTCATCGGGGAGCCTGCTTTGGCGAATTTCTTCAATTCTGCCTTTTTGAGGTCGTTGTATACCTTTTTAAAGTAGGTGTTAGACTGCATATTCTCTCTCTTAAAGTTCAACTAGGCGGCAAGGCGGTAGAATTCCTTGTCGAGACCGTTTTCGACCAGAATCTTTCGAATCTGATTGAAGCGGTTGTACACCGTGGGGCGCGAGCAACCCATGCGTTCGGCGGTTTCGACTTCCTCGTAGCGGTCGCAATATTCCAGCGTTTCGCGGTGCGTCTTCATGAATTCCTTCAGAACCGGGTTTTCTTCAACCATTTTCAGGGCCACGGCCAACAATTCCTTCCAACTTGTGTCTACATCTTCATTATCGTCACAAGGACCGTCATTTGTCAAATCGGAATCGTCACTATAGAAATCGGCCATCGAAAGGGTTTCGTCCTGAGTCATCAGGTCTTCAGGCGAAAGCTGGCTTGCCAGCACTTCGTGGGAGGTGCGTTCCGAGTTTTCGCATTTGTCGTCCACGAACTTCCAGTAGATCTTGGTCGTCACGAAGGTTTCGAAAGACGCCTTCTGATTTTCGTCATACTGCATGATGGCATCGATGAACAGCGGGTAGATGTCACCACCCAATTCCAGGCGGAGGGCGGCCGGTTTCATTTTCATCTTGGAAAAGTCCGGCTTGATGCGGTAAAAGAGTGCGACGGCACGGTCCGTCAACTTTTCACCAAGGACTTTCCAGAGGCGATCTGCGACCTGTTCGCAGACGGAGGGGGTGGTTTGTGCAATTTTGATCATTGCGAGGACGATATTTTTACGCATGGACGCTCCTTTTGTCGCGAGGCGACAGTTGAAAACCCCTTTGAGGCCGCTCAAAGGACAAATGTGTAACATAAAACCAACTAGACAGTCGGATTTAAGTTTACTATTACGTCGGGAAGTTCTCCCTTAAATATAGTACAAATTGAATGTCATTTATTGACATAAATCCCTCCAAACATCTAATTCTCTTAAGCAGAGAATTTGCAATATAGTAAAAACAACTCTCTTTGTCTAGAGGTGTTTCCGAAAAATTTTTATTTGATCGGGAAGTGAGAAGAGGTACCAAAAAGCGCATACACCACATTATCGCTTTTTGTTTTCGAATTGTCAAACAGTTTTCAAAAAAAATTTTAGAGGATCGCCGGTTTGTACCCGAGCAGCTTCATACTATATAATGCTGTACCCTTGCTAATGCTTCGCACGCCTGTGGCGTAGCCGAAAATTTTCCGCAGCGGGACGTCGGCTTTCAAGAAATGCGTCTTGCCGTCGCCACCGATTTCTTTCACCTTGCCTTCGCGGGACTGGATGTCGCCGGTGACAAGCCCCGCAAAATTCACGGGGCATTCCAGCGAAAGTTCCATGACCGGCTCAAAAAGTTGCACGTCGGCAGGCTTGATGAGCTTGGTGACGGCATCGGCGCAGGCTTTCTTGATCATGGGCGGGAGGGCGTTTTCGGTCCAGGTAAATTCATGAACCTCAAAACAGACGCCTACGAGGGCTCCCTTGCCCAAAACGCCCACTTCGGTAGATTCCAGGAGTGCCGAGCGGACGCCGGCCAGAATTTCACGGGGGGCGGTTTCCAGGAATTCGGCGGAGAGACGGATATCGTGAGCGTCCCCTTCCAGCGGGGTAGCCGAAAGCTTAATCGAAATCTTATGGGGGCCGAGCTGGAAGGTGTTTTCGACGGGGCCCACGTTGCGACAGAGGCGTTCTTGCCAGCGCACTTCCGGGGAGCCGGCCTTCACTTCGCAGCCGAATTCGCGCTTGAGGCGGGCGAGCAACACGTCCAGCTGAACTTCGCCTACGGTATGCAGGTACCAGAATCCGCCATCGTCTTTTTGCACGCGGAAGCTGGGGTCCATACGGGCGAGGACGTTCAGGCTCTTTTCTACATGGTTGTAGTCTTCGGCCCCGAGGCATTCCACGCGGGTCTGCAAAAGCGGCTGGTACTTGTCGCGGATAGAGGAGTGGGGAAGCTCCCCTTGGTCGCCTTGAGGCATGGGGTCGCTCCGCCCTTCGGGCGTCACTTTGAGAATTTCGCCGAGTTCTGTCTCGAAGGGGCTTCGCATGGCGTAAATGTCGCCGGAGCGGATTTCGTCGACAGGCTGCAACAGGTTTGCCTTGAGGCGCGAGAATTCAAAACCCGCGGGCCAAGCCTTGCGTTCCATATTCGTATGGCTGCGGAACAGCGAAATTTCGCCTACACCCTTGAAGTGGCGCAGTCGAATGACTTGTCCCAGCTCGTCTGCCCCGAATTCGGGAACATCGGGCAAGAAAAAGGAAAGGGCGGTCACCAGGCTCCGAACGCCGAAACCCTCCATGGCGGACCCTGCGTAGCAGAGAGCATAGTCGTTGCTCTGCGCAAGTCCCTTAAGGCCTCGCAGAAGCATCTTGGGCGGAACCGGCTTTCCTTCGAGCGCAAGTTGCAAGACTTCGTCGTCAAAGTTGCTGGCGAATTCCACGGCTTCGGCGTAATGCTTCTTGATTTTTTCGGTGGCCTCGCTGGCTTCGCCTGCCTGCGGCCACGAATCGTCGATAATTTCTTCGCCCGAGGGAGAATGTATAAGTCTGCTCTTGCTGAGGACATCCAGCGTGCTTTCGATTCGCCCGTTTTTGTATTCGGGGAATGCCATCAATACGGGGCGTACCCCTAGCACTTCTTCGATATTGATGAGGGTCTCGTCAAGAGAATAATCAGGATTGTCTAGCTTATTGACAAATAAAATCGTGCGGACGCCCGCTTCGCGGAGTTTTTTGTAGGCCGCAACCGTTTGTGTTTCAACCCCGCTCGCGGCACTTACCACAAGGACGGCACCTTCTACGGCCGAAAGCGCCATGTCCACTTCGGCACCAAAATCTACATGGCCCGGCGTATCGATAAAATTGAACCAGGTGTTCTTCCATTCGAAATGGGCCACGCCGCTTTCAATGGTAATGCCGCGTTCTTTTTCTTCGGGCATATAGTCCATAGTGGCAAGGCCTTCTTCCACCTTGCCGGGCCTGCGTACTTCGCCTGCCGCAAACAGGATTCGCTCGGAAAGAGTCGTCTTTCCGGCATCCACATGGGCAAGGATGGCGATGTTGCGAACAGGCTGTGTCATGATACTACTAATTTAAAAATTCTCGTCTAGCGTGAGTTCGTTTGCCACCGATTCTTGCTTGCGTTCTGCGGTCGCATCAAGTGCCTCGGCATGCCCGCGGAGTGCCGCAAACGGGTGGAAAATCTTCGCGCGGTCTTCCATGCTCATACGCGGATGCTTAATCAAGAAATTCCAATCGTTCCGCGGATACGGCAAATCGATGATGTCTTTGTAATTATCAATCATAATCTCTCGTCTTTCGTCTGTAGCGAGCACAGCGAGCGTTCTTTCGTCTAAGCCCGATGTCCTCCGATTTGTCCGTTGCGTTCAATAGTGGTGGCGCCTTCTTGCAAATCCATTCCCTTCACAATGGCGTTCTTGCCAAAACGCTTCTTGATTAAAAGTTCCGCTTTCAGGCGCTTCTTTTCGCGTTCCTGTTTTTTCACGTCGGTAAACAAGTCGTACTGTTCGTGGCTAGCATCGACAATGTCGGCGGCAACCAGGTTCAATCGCCGCACTGTAAGCTTCGGGTCCACAATGCGGTCAAAAAGTTTCATGACTGCATCTGCCATCACCGATTGGGAACTAGTGTAATAGCCGATGTTTGCCGTGCCGTGAGCAGGTTTCGGAATCGTGCGCCCGTAAAAATCCGTTACGGTTACGCCGCGGTAAATTCCCTTGTCCACGTTTTCACGGTCGTAACCCACTGTGAGCACCATTGCGTTTGTCACCAAGTCGTGGGCAATCAAAGTCATTGAGACTGTATCGACCATTTCGCGCACCACAAGCCGCGCCTTGTCAAACGGATACGGGTCTTGCAACACTTGGCCTTCGCCTGTGCTTCTGTTCCGCGGTTTCGCTTTCTTGATGTCTGCAATCGTGCAAGGCTCGTAACCCCAGGCGTGGTCAATCAGAATTTCTGCGTTCACACCGAAAAGCTTGTACAATGCTTCAGGATTCTTGACGCTCACGCGGGCAATGTCGCCCATCGTGTAAATGCCGCGCCCGGCATTCAGCCTGCAATTTTCCAAGCGCTCCGCAATTCCGCGGCCCACCTGCCAAAAACTCGTAATTGGCCGGTGCGACCAAAGCTGTTTGCGGTAACTCATCTCGTCGAGTTCCGCGATGCGCACGCCATCTGCATCTGCTTCCACATGCTTCGCCATCACATCCATCGCAATCTTGCAAAGGTACAGATTTGTGCCGATGCCGCCCGTGGCAGTAATTCCCGTAGATGTGAATACATCTTGGATAATCGTCTTCACCAGTTCGCGGGCAGTCTTTCTATAAAGCTTCAAGTACCGCGTCAAATCCAAAAAACATTCGTCAATTGAATACGCATGAATATCTTCGGCGCTTACATACTTCAGGTAAACATTGTAGACTTTGGTGGAATATTCCACGTACTTCGCCATTTGCGGCTTTGCGATGGTGAATTCAATCTTTTCGCCCGTACGCCGCTGTACCTCGCGTACCTTTTGGTTTACTTCGAAAAGTCTTGCGCGGCCTGGAATTCCGTAAGCCTTGAGCGCCGGCGTTACCGCCAAGCAAATCGTCTTTTCGGTGCGGCTTTCGTCGGCTACCACAAGTTTCGCCTTAAGCGGGTCAAGGCCCCGGAGAATACATTCCACCGAGGCAAAGAACGACTTTAGGTCAATGGCCGCGTAAGTGCGTCCCACGATTTTTACCTGTATTTTAATTCAGGATGTTCGGCGTAGAAGGAATTCTTGTCGGCATACATCTGTTCGTCTGCAATATGCATTGCTCGACGAACATCGGGCTCACCATAACACGTACCAATGGAGAAGCGAACATTTTCAGATAGTTTTGCCATCGTGCGTATTTTGGCAACGCGGGTGTTCAACTCGTTTTCAGTGATATTCGAAACGAGCACCATGAATTCGTCGCCACCGGCGCGGTACACGTCTTCATCCGGGAAAACGTATTGCAAAATTTCTGCTGCCGAACGTAACACCTTGTCGCCGGAGATGTGTCCCTGATCGTCGTTCATGCGCTTGAGTCCGTTCAAGTCGGCAAAAATAACGGCGTCAGGTGAAGGTTTGCGCCCTGCCACAATTTGGTCAATGCGGTTGTTCATCACGTTACGGTTTTTGACGCCGGTAAGCGAGTCAATCGTACTCATAATCTGAAGCTTGTTCAGAAGCAAGTAGCTTGAAATTTCAGATGCTATAAGGAATGTCGTGACTTCGAGGGTTTCCTTGATCTTCAATACATCGTCAACATTGAAATTGACTGCCCACAAGTAGCCGAGCAATTCGCCGCCATGACGCAGCGGGAAGAGTACAATCGTCTTTACGCCGCTAAGGTCAAGCATCGATCCCCAAATCGGATTTGCCAAGCGGAGCTTTTCCATATCGCGTTCGTCTTTTACGATAATGCAGGTGCTGCCGGCAAGTGTTTCGGGCCATGTTTCTGCAATGGCGTAAAAACCTTCGACATATCGCGACATCGGCTTTATTTTAACATCTTCGCGAGTGGATTCCGCAAAAATGGAGCACTCGCGATTTTCGGTGTCGGTGAGCAAAATGCAGCAATGGTCAGAACCGCAAGTTTTACGGATGTCTTCGACAACCTCTTGGAATGTCTGCTTGACATTGTCCGTGCCGCGCAGCTTGATACAGGTGTTGAGCGCGTACGTGGCCGTTTCTGCAGAGAGGTCTGCCATGGCCGAAGAATCGGCTTTGGGGGTTACATCGTAACAGTAGACGCAGTAGCCGATATTTTCGCAGTCGGAATCCAGCGGCATCAGGAACATGTTCAGCCAGAGACCCATCATGTAGAGGTCCACGTAGGCGTGGAGCGGCTTGCCCGATTGGATACAGCGGAAGCAGTGGTCTTCGAAATTCTGATTCTTCGGAAAACACATCTCGTATGGTGAATTCGGCACAAACGGAGTGTGCCTGAAGGCCTCCATATCATCACAATGAGCCTTGTTCCCTGCAACAACACGGATATTCCCATAAGACCCGTCCGGAAACAATTCCACGGACATCACGCAGGCTTTCGCCCTGTAATGCGATAGAATCTTATCAAAATCCATATGAGTTGGTCCTCCCTTGGCTCTCTGTTTTCTTGATAAATAATTTAAAAAGATTTTAAAGGAGCCAAGTGCTGCGTTGATTATTCCCGGTGTTCGTAGAGATACAGATTCGCTTCGGGCACGGCAAGTTCGGAACCCTTAATTTTCCATTCGTCATCGGTTCCGGTGCGGTACTTGACCACGACACGATAGCGGTTGTCGGTCTGCAGCACTGCTTTCGGAACTGTCCAAAAGTTTTCGGTACCCACGACCATTTCAAGTTCATGGGCATCACGAGTGTCAATACCCAAAATCGTAATGGATTTAACCATGTCCTTGGGGTTACGCACTTGGATGATGCTCCAAAATTCGCTGGCGCCTTCCTTGACCCAAATCGAGGTGGAATCGCCCCACACGCCTTCGACGCCTTCGCAGCTCACGAATTCCCATTCGCCGGAATAGCGGCCCACTTGAATTCCCATGATGTCAGAAGCAGGAGCGCCGCCCAAGTCTACGCCGCAGTTTGCATCGGGGCAACGGTCGGTAATGCGCACCGTGACTTCTTTCCAGCCGTCCGGCGTCCTCGCCTTCACATGCACGCAGCCACCGCAAGCGGCGCCGCCATTCCACGGGCCCTTTTCATCGCCCGGAGAAACGTTCACATGGATTGCCGCATAGTATTGAATATTGGTCTGGCCGTAATTGCAGGCGCCACCCAAGCTCGTTTCTTTCGCCGTAATGCTTCCGTAGGTAGTCACAGAACCCTTGCCGCCGTTTTCGGTGAGCTCGGGGTCTGCCGCAGTAAAGCTATCGCAATTCGTGCACTTGCCATCATCAGCCTGCCCTGAACTTTCAGGGTCATTAGAAGACGCTGGTGCAGAATCAGAAGATCCTGGCGCCATACTTGACGAAGAAGCCTCCGACACAACGGACGAAGAGGGGCCCTGAGTTGATTCAGAAGAGGTTGCGGTATTTTCGGAGGAACTCGGATCTGCATTAGACGAAAGCTTTGATTCCGAAGAAGTATTTTCCGAGTTCGAAGACTTTGCTCCGGCAGAATTATCCGCCGAAGAACTAGACGTCAGCGAGCTTTCGCTTGAAGGTGTGTCAGTGGCGTTCGTCGCCGCCGAATCGTCACCGCAGGCGACAATGCCTGCTCCTACCAAGGCGCTAAAACAAAAAACAAGGGCAAGATTTCTCATACCCTTGAATATATATTATTTATGGAGAAAAAGACTATTCGCCTTACCAGTCGTTGCGCTCGTTGAGCGCAAGACCTTGCGGGTATCAAATGCGAACCCACAAGTGGGTTCTCGCTTGATACCCTTACCAGTCTTTGGCCGGTCTGGCTTGGCCGCGGAGAGGTTTCCAGGGCTTGCGTTCGCCGTTCTGCTCGTCGAAATCCTTCAACAGCTGGGCCGCGTCTTCAGGGCTCATTTCACCCATCTGCACCGGCTGTTCCTGCGGTTCTTCGCCACCATTGCTGTCGCTCGATTCGCCTTCAGGCTGCTGTTCGGGCTGTTGGCCTGCACCGCCTTCGTTGCTGTCAGAGCTTTCGGCATTTGAATTGCTAGACTGGCCGTTTTCACCATTTTGATCTTGATTCTGGTCCTGATTCTGTTGGTCCTTATCTTGATCTTGCTGGTCTTTGTTCTGATCTTGGTTTTGCTGATCCTTATTTTGATCCTGATTCTGGTCCTTGTTTTGGTCTTGGTTATTATCCTGATTCTGATCTTGGTTCTTATCGTTCTTCTTGTTTTCGTTTTTCTGCTCGTCCTTGGCCTCGTGAATACGGTCCAGGAGCATTTGCAGTTTCTGATCGTTCGGATAATATTGCAGGCCTTCGTTACAAGTAATTTCTGCCGAGGGCAAGCGGTTTTCGATATACTGGAACGCCGCATCGCTGTAATAGGCGCTTGCCGACTTCGGTGCCGCAAACGCTGCCACTGCAAGGAAAAATACAACTGCAAAAATCTGAATAGCTCGCACCTCGAAGCGACCGAAGGGAGCGTGCCCATAGCTCATAGCCATTAGATTACCTCCAGGTCGTTGTCGGTGTTACTGGCGTCAATCTTCGCCTTGGGCTTGCGGCCGGCCTTGATTTCGATGACGTCGTCAATGCGCTGTACGTGTCCGCTGAGCTGGCCGGCGGTCTCGTCTTCGGCAATCAGGTTCTCGAGCATTTCCTTTGCTTCGGCGTACTTGCCGTCTTTGCAAAGCTGCAAGGCTCGCGCCAGAACTTCCTTGGCCTTGTCGCTCAAAGGCGGCTGCTTCTGGTCGTTATTCTGGTCTTGGTTCTGGTCCTGATTCTGCTTTTGCTTGTCGAGTTCTTCTTTCAGTTTGCGCTGAACGATTTCCACGTTCTTTTTCGCATTTTCAAAAGTGTTGTCAAGGTCAATGGCCTTCTTCAAGTAAGCGACCGATTCGCGCCATGCAGCAATGCGTTCGCTACCTTCAGCCGCTTTTTCGCCCATGCGGAAATGCGTATTCGCCAAATTGTAGGCTGCCTTCGCCGCCATCTTTTTATCCGGCATGCGCACGGCGCTCTCAAGCTCTTTCTTGGCTTCGTCATAGTTGCCGAGCTTGTACTGGCAAGTTCCGATATTGTAGAACAAAAGCGGGTTTGCAGGCTCCGCTTCACGGGCCTTCATGTACTTTTCGAGCGCACCGGCGTAGTCGCCGTTCTTAAACAATTTATTGCCGTCATTAATGGGGCGCGCCCACAGCCCGGCAGCAAGTAAACACATCAAAAAAACAAGTAAACGCATTCTAAAACCTTCAACTAAGAATATACAAAAATGCCTGGCACGCGGCCAGACACTCTATTAGGTAAAGATATGGCTTGACTTTATTAATCTACGTGAATAACCGGATTCACCCAGTCAATGTGGTCAAAATTCTTGGAGCCCAGTTCATCGGTTTCAAGAGAAATTTTTTTACCACCGCGAATGTCCAAGTCGGCAGTTGCCGTCTGGCGGCCTTCCATACGCCCGCTACGCCAGATTTCCTTGTCGTCGACACGCACGATAAATTCTACCACACCGTTGCCCGATTCATCGTCAACGCCGCAAGTTACGGTAAATCGAGAAGCGTTTTCCGGAAGCGCGTAAACATGTTTCGACGGAGCATGCGATCCGATTCCGTTAAGGTAAAGTGTGCCGTTCAAATGCAATGGATTATTGTCGACCGTTTTGCCGATATTCGTGTTGCCGTAGCCTTGAGACTGGTGTAGCAATTTCAAGTCATAAACAAAGCTTTCACCCTTCTTGAGGTGGTAAGCGGTTTTTGCCTGCTGCAAATAGCTCCCGCCCACATCTACCAAATAAATCAAGGCAAACAATGCATACGGCACAAGTGCGGGCAACTTCACCTTGCCGCAAACTCGCAAAGCCTTGTCAAGTGCCGCTGGCGCAAACGTATGCGCCATATACGCAAACATCACCACGATGCCCGCCATGGCAATCCAGAACCAAAGCGCGCTTCCGCGAATCGATGTCATCATCGAAATGTTCAAGAAGGCGACCATCGAAAGGAGTACCGCCCAAATCACGACCGGGCGGTTCTTGCAGGCGACTCCTGCAATGGCAACGACAGCGGCGGCAAGCACATAACGTTCGTGCATGCAGGGTAAAATCATAAAGAAGGCTAACGCATTCAATGCCGCCAAGGTCATCACGCGCGATACCGGCAAGCGCTTGAAGAAGGTCAATGCCATTACCGCGACCGAAATAACCACAAAGAAAATCTTTCCTAGCAGGCCCGGATTCATGAACGAGGGCGCCCATTCAAAAATCGGCCTGGATTGCGGTGTCATGTTCCCCGAGAATACCATCCACAAGTTACCCGCATTCATCGATGCATAAGGGTATTCGTCAATGGTGCTCAAGTAGGCCTGTGCAAATTCCTTGCTAAAGTTTCCTGCAATAATAAAAGGCAGGAATACCAGCAGGAACATGGCGGCCATTGCCAAGAGGCCTTTCCACATGACTTTGCGGTAACGCAGCGAAAGCGCTCCGAATACCGGCAAGAACATGATCATTTGGAATTTGGTCAAGAGTCCAAGCATGAACAGCGCCATGCCTATGGCGTAGGTTTTAGGCTTAGAGGCGTACCAAAGTCCCCACACGCAGAATGTCACCGGCAATACGTCGACCTGTCCCCAAATCGGGCCATCCAGGTAAAACGCCGGGTTTGCCACCACTAGGAGCATCACGACGGTTTTTACTTCGGGAAGCCAGCTCTTTTTATGAATGCGCAACCACACAAAATGAGCAAGCGAAATGTGGGCCAAAATCACCGGGAAAAGGCAGAACTGCTTGAGTTCATATTCCAGATCCATGTTGAGGCCGGTAACCTGGTAAATCCAGCCGACCACGCGGAGCCATAACACATAAAGCGGCGGGTAGTTGCCGGTAAAGTTACCGACCCCATGCTGCAAGTCGCTTATCCAATGCTTCCAAAAAGTCAAGTCAGAAGCGAAGCCGATTCCGTGCAACATTACGAAATTCAACAGGATAACAAGCAGGCCCCACAAGGCGAAAGAATCCTGTTGAAGGCAGCCCTTGATTTTTTGGGGGAATGCAGACAAGGTACTTTTCAATGAAAACTTTATCGGTAAACGCATACGGGTAAATATAATTATTTCCAGAACGCTCTAAGCAGAAGTGTCATTTTTTCGTGATCTCTGACATCTGTCATTTCACGAATGCTGTGCATGCTGAGCATGGGCTCGCCAATGTCTACCGTCGGGATTCCAAGCGAAGCCGAAATTGTGGGGCCAACCGTCGAACCGCACGGCATGTCGTTGCGCATCACGAATGTCTGATACGGAATATTATTTTGTTCGCAAAGAAGCTTGAAACGGGCGCTTGAAAATACGTCACTGGCGTAGCGCTTTTGTGAATTTATCTTCAATACGACGCCTTCGCCTAGAATCGGAGCGTGGTTGGGTTCATGCTTTTGCACAAAGTTCGGGTGTTCGGCATGCGCCATATCGATAGACAGAGCTAAACTAGACGAGAGAACGCTCGCAAGCTCGCTACAGACGAGAGACGAAACGGATTCCAGCACGCTTTTCAAGAAGTTGCCGGCGGCGCCTTCGCGGGTTTCGGAACCAACCTCTTCGTTATTGAAGAAGGCGGCAACCTGAAAGTCCTTTTCTAGGGGTTGGCCGGCAGCAAAGGCTTCGGCAATGGCGTGGCAACTGCTCAGGTTGTCAAGGCGACCCGAGTAAATCCATTCGTTTTCGAGTCCGCCAAACTGCGCAGGCTGCGCGTCAAAGAGTTGCACGTCAAAATCCAATAGTTTTCCGCCTTGCGGGACTTCCTGTTGTAATATATCTGTAAACTTTGTACCGATACTTGCAGTCCACAAGGCGTTTAAATCGGTCTGCGGGTTCACTTTGAGGCCTTCCTGGTTGACGCCGCGATTTAGGTGAACTGCCAGTTGCGGAATGCGGACAAATTTATTTCCACGGAACAACTTTGTCTGTACTGTTCCGTTCATTTCATAGGCAAGCAATCCTGCGTAACCCAGGTCCCGGTCCAGCCAGCTTGTATAAATGGGGCTTCCGTAAATTTCGGGATGCAGGGTTTGAATTCCTGCTGCGGCACGGTCCGGGTTGGGGGTGATTTTCAGGGTCGGAAAATCCGTATGGGCTAGGGCTATCCTAAACTGGGAGTCCGAACAAATTTGCTTTGGGATTCTTACGGCAATCAAGGCGCCACCACGTTCGAAAAAACGGGTGTTTTTGTCGCTTTTGGCGTTAAAAAGGGCTTTTAACGTCTCTACGGTATGGTAAGGGGTCACCGATTTGTTCAAAAATTCAAAGTATTTCATGCCTTAAAAATAGATATTACAATGATTTACAAGTATTTCGCATACTTTTTTTTACCTAAGGACTTTATTGCCAAGTCTTTAATCTATATTCTTGACATGGCTTTTAAACCATTAAAACGTATCAACTGGATGGAAATGTCCGGCCTCCTGGTCGGTATCTTCTTTGCCGTTGCCGTGATGGTTTTTGGCATTGTGCTTTATGCAAGGCTTTTCACCTCCGGCATGATCGGTGTGGAAGAATACCACCTGCATAGCCGCTTCGAAAAAGCATTCGGTCTTCGCCCGGGCACCCAAGTCCTGATTAGCGGTGTGAACGTGGGCCGTATCGACAGTATGTCTGTTGAAGGTGAAGGCGTCAGGATTGAGTTTATTATCAGAAAGCAGTTCCAGAACCTGATTACAGATAGTGCCACTGTGTTTGCCATGCGTGACCAGAACATGATTGCGGCGCGTGTTATCAACATTGACATTCGTCGTGGAAAGGGTAACGTGCTGCCTGATGGCGGTTTTTTGCCGCCAGGAGAGTCGCAGGATATCGAAACGGTATTGGAAAAAGTCGACATGGTTCTGGGCCGCGTGAACGGATTGATCGACGCTGCTGACACCATTCTCAGCATGGCCAAGGATACGGGAACGACTATCGGTGCATTGTTTGGCTCCAGACTTTTGTATGACAACTTGAACCGCCAGCTCATGCGTCTTGACGATATTACTTACCAAGGCAAAAAGGTTTTGTACCAGGCATCTGGCTTGTTCGATACGATTCAATATCATGTTCCTGTCTTGCTTGAAAAGGTGGATACCATTGCAACGACTGTCTCTGAAATGATGGTCGAGGTCAGACCCTTGCCGCAAAAGGTGGACAACGTGATGGGCCGTGTTGACGGTTTGATGGGTCAGGTGGACAAAACCTTCGGCCGTGTCGATGGACTCTTGAACGAGGTAAGCCTCGTAACCTCTGGACTTTCGGACTTTATGGAAGCGACGGAGCAGACGCTCCAGAATGCAGACGACTTGATGGCTGGCGTTTCGAACATGTGGATTGTGAAACGTTCCATGCCTAACCAAGATTCCGTGCCCTTCATGGTGGAGACGTTATGGTAAAGCTCAAGACTGCCATTATCGCACTCCTTGCCGCAGGTTCCATTGCAAACGCTTCCGATTCGGGCGTTTACTCGTTTCGCGCTCAAAGATCTTTAGACAAGGGTAAATTCGCAAAGGGTTACAACCAGCTTGAACGCGCCCTGCTTGCAAGCCGCAAAGAAGCCGACTTGCTTTCTGAAGGCCGCGTGCTGGTTGCTATGGCACAGATCCGTACCATGAGCCTCGACCTGAATTTCGCAGACTCCTTACTCTCGGTCGTCCGCAAGGATGTTCTCGACCAAGGCACCCTTCTGCAATACACGAAGGTGAAAGTCAGTCTTTTGAATGCCCAGGAAAAATTCAAGGAAGCCGCAAAGACTTGCAACGCCTACGACGAAAAAGCCTTGAAAAAGGCAGACGAAACGGCTCAGGCCGCATTCTACGGTGAATGTGCCGTTGCTTATGCGGCCGTTCGCAGCGACCGCGCTCCTGATGCTTTAAAGATGGCTGGCAAGCGTTCCGACAAGAAGGGCGGTTTCTACGCCTTTACCGCCGCCCGCATGGCAGACCTTTCCGGAAGCAGCGAAGCTGATTCCCTTTACCGTGTCGCCGAAGAAAAGGCAATCAAGGCAAACAAGCCTTACAACACGGCAACCATTCTTTATTATCGCTCTAAATTGAAAAGCACGCCTAAAAACGAAGTAGCGGACTTGAAAGCCCGCTGCAAGAATGCTTTTGAATTGATGGGTCTTCCGAACAACGCCAAACGTTGCGCGGAATAATTTCAACTTAATTTGCTGAACTATCTGCCGGAGTGTTGACTGCGGCGGTTGTGTCGATGACTGCTGTCGAGTCCGTTGCTGCTGTAGAATCTGCTGCGGCTTCTTTCGCCTTGGCTTCTGCTGCGAGTTCATCGTCACGAATCTTCTTCATGGCGAGCAGTTCGCGATAAACGACTGCCGGGTGAATCTTGCCGTCAGCCATGCCGTCGACGAGCGTTTTGATTTTTAGGAAGGTTTCGTTCTTCTCTAAATCTTCGCCGAAGAAATTGTAACCGAGCAACTTGGTGATCTTTGTGTAGAAGCTCCTGCGGAACTTCTTGAAGCGCGGCTGCATCACGTCGTTCAAGATCGTTTCAAGCGCCATTTCGGTCTGCATCGAGTCAAGTTCAAAGCTACGGTAAATGGTGCGGATGTGATCAGGAATCGTCGTGTCCGGGCTATCGAAATACTTGCGCATTACGTTAGCGGCTTCAGTCCTGTTCGGGTAAGGCCCGCGAGCAAGGCGAAGTGCATAGTAAAGTGACAGACGCCAGTTCTCGGGATACACGCGGCTTGCACGGCGCAATACCGAGAAGTCAGACGTGTCAGGAGCATCGACCGGAGTAACACCGCCTACAAAGTAATACGGCGTGTAGAACAAGGAGTCAAGACTGGTTGAAAGCTCAGCTACGTGACCGAGGTAAGCATATTCCTTACCCGTCAAGTAGCTTTCGCCGAGTTCCGTCAGACCCTTGATCCAGAAGAGCCCTGCGACTGAAGCGTCATGACCTGCAGCCACATAATGTACTGTCGAAGCCTTCGGCAAGAAAGACTCGTCGAAGTTCGTACCGGGAAGCGGCTTCGCGAAATGGAAAGCCGCCGCGATAACTGCGATAGCAACGATGATGGCAGCAAGGAAACGCATACTTAAATCTGGCAGGCCTCTGCGAGTTTTTCGAGAGCGTCTACGCAATCGCTTGCGAAGTTTTCAGGATGACCGCTGCGCTGGTAGGCAAAGTTCAAACCACTGGAGCTGTTGAGCACGTGGAACTTGCGCTTGCCACCGCCATTGGCGATAGCCGTAAGCACGGTCTTTGCGTCACCGCCCTGACCGCCCGGAACACCAGGAATAGACACGCCCGGAATCAGGAACGGAATTTCGTGCTTGTGAGCAACCGTGTAGGCGGTAATCTTTTCGAGTTCTTCAGGATGCGTTGCACCGACCACGGCGCCGAGGTAACCGAGGTTGGCGTCCCATTCCATAATCTTGTCGGCTACGGAATAGAAGGCTTCGGCAACATCGCGCGGGTCGTCGCCACGGACCACCGGCAAATCCTGGAAGTCGTGGGCGCCCTTATTGCTCGTGCGGAGCAAAACGTATGCACCGTTTTCAGAATTTTCGCGAATGAACGGACCCACGGAATCGGCGCCCATCCAAGGAGACACCGTCACGGCATCAGCCTTGTACACATCGTAAGCGGCGGTTGCATAAGCTGCGCTCGACTTACCGATGTCACCGCGCTTGGCATCCAGAATCACGGGAATACCAGCACTGCGGTAGTCAGCAATCAGCTGCTGCAGCACGAGCATGGCCTGCACGCTCACGCATTCGTAGTAAGCGCTATTCGGCTTCACCACGGCGGGTGTCACGTTGCGCTTGAGGCAGCATTCCAAAATTTCAGAATAGAAACGCTTGATCTTGTCTTCGACGCTACCTTCGGGGCAGCACGGGTCAATCAACTTCATGACCGGATCCATGCCGAGGCAAATCGGGTTACCGCACTTGGCGATACGTTCTTCTAAACGGGCCTGAAAGTTCATTACTTCAAATCCTCTTGAATCTGGGCGGCTTCGTAGCTAAGGATACCGTGAGCGACAGCGACGTTCAGGGATTCGAGTTCGCTGCTCATCGGGATCTTCACCGTTTCGTCGGCGAGTTCAATGAAGTACGGGTTGGTGCCGGCGCCTTCGTTACCCACGAGGAATGCCATCTTGCGAAGCTTGTTCTGCGGAATCTGACGCAGGGACTGCTTGGCGTGCAGGTCGGTAGCGATAATGGTGTAGCCCTTGCTGCGGAGGAAATTGATCTGGTCAACGAGATCCACGTCGAATTCAAAAGGCACGCGGAGGAACGTTCCCGAGGAACCGCGCACAACCTTCGGATTGAATGGGCTCACGGTACCGCGGCCAAGAATCATGCCGTCAGAACCAAAGCCGAGGCTTGTGCGGAAAAGCGTACCGAGGTTACCCGGATCCTGTACGGCGTCTACGAGCGTGATTACGCTGCGGCTAGATTCATAAACCGGCTTCTTGCTTGCAATGCGAGCCACGGCAACAATGCCCTGCGTCGTCACCGTCGAAGAAATCTTCTTCATCTGTTCTTCGGTGAGGATGTTCAGCTTGATTTCGGCTTCGTTGATCTGTTCGATCAAGGCTTCGTCATTAAAGCCTTCGGTCATGTACACACCGATAACGAGTTCGCGGTGGTGAGACACGAGTTCCTGCACCACGTGCACGCCTTCGCCAAGGAAGCGGCCTTCGCGTTCGCGGCCCTTTTCAGTCGTAAGGGCAAGGAGCTTCTTGAACCAAGGCGGATTGAAGTTGGAATCTTCAGAAGCTTCTGCCTGAGCCACGCGTGCTTCGAGTGCGGCTTCGTCCAATACTTCTTCGACTTCTTCCTTCTGTTCTTCAGGACGCTGACGGTAAATCGGAGCACCTGCAGATGCAAATTCGCGGCGCGGGCGACGGTCGCCAAAGCGCTTGTCACCGAACGGACGGCGACCTTCGCGGCCTCCGAAGGAGCCACGGTCATCACCGTCGCGACGCGGACGGCGTTCACGGTCAAAGCGGCTATCTCCATCACGGTTGAAGCGGCGATCGTCACGATCACCAAAGGGCTTCCTGTCGCCAAACTTACGTTCGCCACGGTCGAAAGAACGACCTTCACGGCCTCCGCGTTCTTCGCGGTCATCGTCACGGCGCGGACGACGTTCAGGCTTTTCGCTCACTCCGAACTTGCGGTCCAGAGTCACTTTTACGGTGCGGTTTTTATTTTCTTCGCTCATACTTTTTCCATGATTTGTTTGGCGACGGATTCTCCGTCAATTTTCAAAAGCTTGAACAAGGCAGGAATTTCGCCCTGTTCCACAAAATGATCCGGCAGGCCAAAGCGCAGCAGGCGCTTGTCGGTGTAGCCGAGATCAGCAATGAGTTCAGCCACGGCAGAACCGAAACCGCCCACCAGCGTGTTGTCTTCGAGCGTCACAATCGTCTTGTGTGCGTCAAAGAGCTTGCGGTAAGCTTCGGTATCCAGCGGCTTGATAACGCGAGCATCCACGACCGTGGGGTTCTTTCCGTTTTCGCGGAGAACGGCGGCCGTCTTCTTCAGTTCGTTCGTCATGAAGCCTGCACCCAAAAGCAAGATGTCCTTGCCTTCTTCCAGAACCTTCGGAAGCTTCACGTCCACGGTTTCGGGAGCGGGTTTCAGGTGTTCTTCGAGTGCGGTCCCGCGCGGATATCGGATCGCGACAGGGCCCTTCATATCGATAGCCGCGCGCACCATGTCGCGCAGTTCGTTTTCGTTGCTCGGCGCCAAGATGGTAATACCCGGCACCGTGCGCAAGAATGACAAGTCGAACGCGCCATGGTGAGTCGGGCCATCGGCTCCGACTAGGCCCGCACGGTCAAGCACCATCACCACATGCAGGTTCTGCAAGGCGATGTCGTGCATAATCTGGTCGTAGGCGCGCTGCATAAAGCTCGAATAAATCGCGACCACCGGAACCACGCCATCGCAGGCAAGGCCCGAGGCAAACGTGAGTGCGTGTTCTTCGGCAATACCCACGTCAATCACGCGGTCCGGGAGTTCCTTCGCCACAATGTCCATACCGCAACCGGTAGGCATAGCGGCGGTAATGCCGATAATGCGGTCGTCCTTCTTCGCGAGTTCAAGCAAAGTATTTCCGAACACATGCGTCAAAGACGGGTTCGGTTTTCCCGGAGCAAGCGGAAGACCGCTTTCGGGATCGAAAGGTCCAATGCCGTGCCACTTGGTCGGGTTCTTCACAGCTGCATCCAAGCCGCGTCCCTTTTCGGTCAAGATATGCACCAGGCACGGACCCGGCTGTTCCTTGACGCGCTGCAACAGCATAATCAGTTCGTTAATGTCATGGCCATCGATCGGGCCAAAATAACGGATACCGAGATCTTCAAAGAATCGACCCGGCTTCACCACCGTCTTCGCCGCATTTTCCGCCTGCAGGAACAAGTCGCGGAAACGAGATCCCAGAATGCCCGGGAGACGCTTCATCAGGCGGTCGAGGTCCGAACGCATCTTGTTGTAGACCGGGTCCGAAATCACGCGGTTCAGGTACTTGCTGAAGTTACCCACGTTCGGAGCAATGCTCATCTTGTTGTCGTTCAAGATGATGGTCATGTTCTGCTTGGAAAGACCAGCATTGTTGATGGCTTCGTAAGCCATACCGCCCGTCATGGAGCCGTCGCCGATCACTGCCACCACACTATTCTTGTGCTTAAAGTGGTCGCGCGCCACGGCAAAGCCAAGGGCGGCAGAAATAGAGGTCGTCGCGTGTCCTGCACCGTAGCAGTCGTACTCGCTTTCGTTCCTCTTCAAGAATCCGGAAATGCCACCCTGCTGGCGAAGCGTCTCGAAACGGTCGAAACGGCCCGTCAAAAGCTTGTGGACATAAGCCTGGTGCCCCACGTCCCACACAATCTTATCGTCGGGAGCGTTGAACACGTAATGGAGAGCGAGCGTCAGTTCCACCACACCCAGGCTAGACGCCAGGTGACCGCCATGCTTAGCCACTTGACCGATGATGGTCTCGCGGATCTGCGACGCCAGGTGATAAAGCTCCTCGACAGAGCAATGCTTTATGTCCTGGGGGGACTTGATATTCTTAAGGTCCATTAGTTAACCCTGGTAATGATGAATGCGGCAATGGAGCGCAGGATCTTGGTATCGCACTTGAGGCCATCCAGGGCCTTGAGCGATTCCTCGTACAGTTCATGCGCACGCTCGCGGGACTTGTCGAGACCCACGAGAGCCGGGTATGTCGCCTTACCCTTTTCGATGTCGGAACCGGCATCCTTGCCCAGTTCTTCGGTCGTAGAAACAATGTCCAGAATGTCGTCCACAATCTGGAATGCAAGGCCGATGGAACGGCCATAGTCGCGAATAATCTTGATGTCGTCTTCGCTTGCGCCTGCAAGGCGTGCACCCACTTCCAGAGAGGCTTCGATCAAGGCGGCCGTCTTGTGGTAATGGATATAGTCGACGATTTCCAAGTCAACCTTCTTGCCTTCGCATTCGATGTCGATCATTTCACCACCGATCATGCCGTAGGTACCCAACAGGTGGGCTAGGACTTCTATTGCCTTGGCGTTACCGGTACGGCCCATCAGTTCAAAAGCACGAATGCAGAGGGCATCGCCAGCCATCACGGCAGTCGCTTCGCCGAACTGTTTGTGGCTTGTGGGCTTACCGCGTCTAAAGTCATCGTTATCGATGCAAGGAAGGTCGTCGTGAATCAGGCTAAAGGTATGGAGCATTTCGAGGGCGCTCATGGCGTAATCTACCGATTCGCCCTTGCCGCCGAACATGTCGAATGCAGCACGCACCAGTGCCGGGCGGAGTCTCTTGCCGCCAGCAAACATTGAATAACGCATCGCCTCGTGGAGCCTTTCCGGACGGTCGGCTACGGGCGGCAAAAATTCATCAAACTTCTTTTCCGCTTCCTTAGAGATGCGGGACAGGTAATCGAGGGCAACAGCCGCTTCTTTTTCAAGGGTTTCCATATAACCCCAAAGATACTTAATTTCGCGATTGTATACAAGTCTAAACAGAGCGAAACAAGCCCGCAAGATGCGAAAAAACACATAAAAATGGCACTATATTTTGTGTTATTTTTCTGCCAAAACAACTTTGCGAACTTGAATAGGTTCTACATCACTCTCATATTTGGGATTATAACAATCCACATATTCATACCAAGAACCTACATTCTGCTCGTTAAAATTCCATTTCCAAAGCCATTCCTGAGAGCAATCAACAAAAGTGTTTTCTGATTTGCATCGATAACATTTTCCATTATACGCCACACAAGTACGTTTAGGCTTATCAGGCACCATGTCCAACGGAAAACCAGGACATACCCCAATCCGATTGTTATCAATCTTTTTACCAGTTTCACAATCAACCTCTCTCCACCACCAAGTATCTTGGGCATTATCATTAATCCATCCATGTTGAGCTCCCCGATCAGGATTTAACAAATAACATTTTCCTTCTTCCATATTTTGTAGCCCTTCGTTGAAAATTTGATCCGGCGAATAATCTTGATTAGGACCAATATTCAATGCAACAGCAGAATTACTACTAGTAACATATTCAGATGACGAAGAACTTTCATCATATTCTTTAGATGAAGACGAATTTATTTCTTCAGAACTTGATGTTGTTACAGAATTGACGGAAGAACAACTAAAATAATAATCCCAATCTATATCCAACGAGTCATTTGATGAACTCGAACTCGCGATCGCCTGTGACGAACTTGATTTTTCAACCAAGCCGAAATGATAAGCGCACGCATAAACATAATCGTCGAATGTTTTTAGAGGAATATCAGTATATAACAGCCCCAACGATACTTTTGCCCCAGTATCATCATAAACATATACCGAGCTTTTAACAATAGCATTATACAACTCTTCTACATCAAAATACGCCACATCAAATTTGCTTTCTGTTATTAATGAATCATGTTCAAAATCAACTTTTCCCCAAAATGAATACAACTGTCTTTCTTGGAGATTATAATGAAAGCCCATTGGTGCAATCTCATAAAAATCAGAAATACAACCATCTACTGGGGGGTCTTGGTGAGTACAATGCCAATCGCCTTCAAATTCGTGGTAACCTTGACACCCTTCTTTTTTGCACATAAAAGACATCGGCGAAAAATTGACTTCCGGAACATTAGCATGAAATTCAATTTGGCCATCACGGCACATAATATAATCATAGAAATAGAAATCACCAATCATTGCAGGGCGATTTGCAAATGTTGTATATTCCATAGAACTGCAATCATTTGGATGACCGGAATAGCAAATTTCACCGGTTCTATCAACATCACAGTCTTCAATTTCTTCATCGCAACCATCGTTTTCACTAGAAGACGAATCTATATCTTCTTTTGAACTAGAAGATTCTTCACCCTCTTTAGACGAAGAACTTTCTTCCTCAGAACTAGACGACTCTTCAGATGAGCTACTCATTTTTTCCGAAGAAGACGATTTATCATTTTGAGAGGAACTAGATTCAGAACAATTAGGGAGGGGAGCTCCACAAGAACCTCCACTAGAATTTATTTTCGTAATTTCACCACCCCATAAAGCCGCAAGATCTGTAGGTTTACATATATAATTGCTTGTACGGCAATCCTCGCGGCATGCGTCTTCAAGATCTTTAAGTTCTTGTTTCACCCAATTTGCCGAGCAAAAGTCACAACTGACCTTTGATTTCACATATCCATTTTTTGATCCAGTCAAGTCACCACAAACGGGCACCCATCCTCCATCATAACCATAATCAGAGCCTAAGCCCCCCTCGATATAGCACTCATTTGCATAATGCGCTCTTCTATCAATTTTTATAGCTGAAACAATTTCTTCTTTACTAAAGCCCTGTTGTATATAAGGGTCTATATCGTCACAATAAATAAGAGCATAGGAAAAATTATACATTAAAGCAAGAGAAATCCACATTAACTTATTCATTTGGACAATTTCCTCTTTCCTTGCATAATTTCATAAGATTTTTCAACACGCCCTCTGGCCCTGGCCGCCTAGGCAAATTTCTGACATTTTCTTGATTTAAAGAATCATTGTATTTATCTTGACGATGTTTCAATTTCTTAAAATCATCCGTTTCCATTATTTTTTTTATTTTTGATTCTTCTGTTTCACCATCCTCGCATGTCACATTAACGCTAGGACAATTGCGCTTAACGCAACGAGCCGCTTCATCACACGGCAAACCCCTACAACCTCGCAAGCAACCGTGTGTTTCAGGTTCTTTTGGCTTCGGATCAATAACATCGCTACTATTCTCCAAAATTTTTTCTTTCATTTCACTTTGTTTATTTAACTCGTTTGGCTCTTCCCTCTTTTCCGAGCATCCCACACTCAGCATAGCAAATACTAAAGCGATTACCAAATATTGTATTTTCATATAAATTTTCCCTTTTCCCAAAAGATAATAACTTTTATTTTCAAACTCTTGTAAAAACAAATTCATATACAAACAAAATAGGAATCACGTTAGTGATTCCCAATCCGTGTGACAATTTTTGTATTTGTTCCCTAGAACAATGCGCCGTAAAGCGTCACGTCGTCGATGTAGAATTCGGTGCCGTCCTGCGGGAAAATATGGAGTTGCTTGACCAAGTACTTCACGCCGCTCCAAGAGGTGAAGCAGGTTTCCGTCTTTGCATTTCCGACGCAGAGTTCAGCCGGGTTCACGCTGATGCGCTGCCAGTCTTTGGAAAGCGGCAACCATTCGGTAGCGGCCTTCAGGCTCTTATCGTCGTTGATGTAGTTTTCAAGCGAGAGGCGAATGTTTCCGTCGCCCTTGGCGTAGAACACGACGGAATCGATCGCGGAGAAATTCATCTCGTATTCGAATGTCGTACCGACAAGCACCCAGGCGTAATCGTCATCGGCAAGCTTGTATTCGCCATGGAACACCTTGGACTTGCGAGTCGAATCGTATACAATGCCGTCGGCCACGTTTTTCGCCAAAGGCGTAAGCGTCGTACCCTTGAAGAGTGCGTCCGTATTCACGTACCAACTCTTGATACCGTCTTCAAAGTCCTGCAGCACCATCACGGGGTTAGTGAACTTGGTATTGTACGGCTCGGCAATCGCCTTCCATTCGGCATACAGGGTCTTTGCGCTATCCGGCATCACAAAGTAGATATCGAGCGAATCCCTTGCCGGCACGCTGGGCAACACATAAGAGCCCGCGTTATTTGTCTTGACCAACAAATCGAGGCCGTAAACGCCCACCCACAGGAATTCTTCACCGGTACGGAGCGTTACTTTGCTCGAAATAGAGGCGGTCGCTTCCAGGCGGAGCGTGTCGAGCTTCGCGAGGTCCTTGGCCTTGTAGACTTTGGAGTATGCAAATCCGTCCTTGGTAACCGTCAGGCGGTAATTGCCCGAGTCGGGCCATTCCATTTCAAAACGGCCATTCTTGTCGGTACGCAGGTCAGATTCCACCATCGTGTTCTGCACGGCGTAATCTTCGACCTTGGCATCGGCGGCACGCAGGGCAACCGTTGCATACGTAGCCGGGGTTCCATCTTTCAAGATGGCAAGAACCTGCAAAAGCTTTTCGGGTTCAACTGTATCCGTTTCGGCCGTATCTTCCGGAGTCGTATCTGCAGGCACAGCAGTGCGGTAATCCTGCATAATCGATTCCATCGGAGTCACGAAGAGGTCCTTTTCGCCTAGGCTCTTGTCGTAGTCTTCGTTTACGAAGTACAGCTGCAGGGAGTCGTTAGCCGGAATAGACGAAAGTGCGAACCAGCCCGATTCGTCAGTTTTCACCAACATATCGGTACCCACAATACCTACCCATACCGCAGACGATCCTTCAGGAATGTCTACGACACCGGCAAGGACTGCGGTCGGTTCAAGATGCACGGTGTCGGGCTTCTGCGAAACGCCCGCTTCTGCAAATTCGCTACGGGTTACCACCTTGGAGTATGCCACGCCATCGTGTGCAACCGTCAAGCGGTACTTCCCGTCGGCAGGAATGTCGACCTTGAAGTTTCCCTTTTCGTCGGCATAGGCGTCTGCTACCACGAGTGCGTTCACTTCGCTTGCAGTAGGTTCCTTGAAGTCGACCTTACGAAGGGCCACGGTGGCATAGGAGGCGGGCTGCCCGTCAACGAGGGCAATGCCGTTGGTAGTAATGCTACCCGGTCCGCCAGCAACTTCTTCCTTGTTGGAACAGGCTACCAAACCCGCTATCGATAGCGAGAGCAAAGGCAAAAGAAAGAGCGATTTTCTCATTTTTCTTTCTCCTTTTCCTTTAGGGGTTTGGTGAATGCCAGGGGGAACATCTGGATGTTCAACTGGAATACAGTATCGTCATCCGTCCCTTCTTGGGATAAACGTAGTAAATCTTCACGGAAAGCGTTAATCTTTTCGCGCAAGAGCTGGATATCGTCCATGCAAAATGTCATGGTGACGGTGCTGATGTCCCTGAGGAACGGCTGATGCCTGTCCAGGGATTCGTCGGCTAGGCGGATCGTTTCGTGCTGGAATGCACGGACGGCCTGTGAACGCCAGTTTCCTCCGGTAGATACGAAGGTGTCGTTCACCTTCCAGTAGCCGTCGCGGTCGGTAGAAATCATGTTGAGGTCGGCCAGCAGCTTGACTGCGTCACGGGCCTCTTTTTCGGTAATGTTCGGGGTGCAGCTTTCGGCCAGTCCCTGGTAGTCGTCCTTGAACTTGCAGATACCGATTACAGAACGTATTGCATTGTAATACCAGTGGCGGTAGAACTCCAGTTCCTTCTTTTGCAACAACTTAAGAGAAACGCCCTTCAGGGCCTGCATGCGTTCGTAGTGTTGCAAGGCGTCGGCGTCGGTCTTGGCACGACCGAAATACACCATTTCTGCCCAGTAATCGGCTTCTTTGCCTTCAAGTTCGAAGAATTCTGCTGCGGGCTTAATCAGACTAAGGGGCAAGTGGATCTTGCCCTGCGATACGCGAAGGAGGTTGCCAGGATCAGCGCCCATCTTCATGGCCATGTAGCGCCAGGAGATGACTGTCTTACGCTGCTTAAAATCCTCAAAAGCATCCCTCAACCACTCGCGATAGTCCGTATATTCAAAAATCTTCTTCATAACTATAAAGATAAATCATTGACTATCAAAAGCCTATGGAGGGAGATTAATCTCCGTTGTGGAAGTTTACAACGATTTTACAATCCGCATCGCAGGTCGCTTCCCACCGACATTCTGGCTTATCCATTATGGATAAATCCCTGCAAATTCCGTCAAATTTGAGGATTTCCGGGTTTTCTGCACTTCGGCTATAGGTGACCTCGTAGCTCAGTTCGCCCGCAGAAGAGGCCTGCACCGGTGGTTCGGCCATCAGGCGAGCTGTGAGCAAAATCACACAGTTGTCTTTGCGGGGCATCTTCGATTCGTCTTCGCCCTGCGCCAGGTTCCAACGGATCTGAATAGGCTTGAAATCGACCTCAGGTTCTTTCTTGGCACAAGATGCAAAGAGAAAGAAGATAGCGAAGAGGACGAGTAAAAAATCACTGCGAGACATACGTCCTGTCTACTGCCTACTTCCTACTGTCTACTACCTAGTATGGCGGAAGGTGGCGCTGGTGACGCGGTTACGGCCATTTTCCTTGGAGGCGTAAAGGGCCTTGTCGGCGCGTTCGAACAAGCGCTTCGGGTCTTCGCCGGCGATCATTTCGGCAATACCGAAGGAGCAGGTGATCTTCTGTTGCTTGATCAGCTGCGTGTTTTCGATAGCCATGCGGAGCTTTTCAGCAAGGAACTGAGCGTTCTGGATCGGCGTGTCGCCGCAGAGAATCACGAATTCTTCGCCGCCCCAACGCACCAGGGCGTCGGTGTTGCGGATCTTACTCTGGATAAGCTTTGCGAGGTTCACCAGGACTTCGTCGCCTACCATGTGGCCGTAGGTGTCGTTCACGTGCTTGAAGTGGTCGATATCCAAGATCACGAAGGACACGGGGCTGTCGTTCTTGCTCAAGTTCTCTTGTTCGCGCATGAGCACGCTGCTGAAGCCGGCACGGTTCAGGCAGCCTGTAAGCGGGTCTTCCTTGCTGGACTTCTCGTATTCGGTCTTCTCGATTTCCAGGGCGCGCAGGTTCTTTTCCAGTTCTTCGCGCTTCTTCTTGCTGGCCGTACGTTCGCGGCTGTAGTCAAAGAAGCGGATCATGAGAATCACGAAGAAGGTGATGAACCAGAGGGCCACGAGTGCCGTCGAGAGTTCTGCCTTCGAAATTTTCTTGCCCTTGAAGCAAAGTCCCTTGATTTCAAGAGTTCCGTAACCGAGCGGAGCGTTGGTGCCCGTCTGGATTTCGATGAGCGGAATGTTTGAGAGGTCGACTCTTGCGTTGTGGACGTTGATTTCGTTCTGGGCCACCCACCAGCTAGCTACGCGGAATTCCTGCGGAACGAAGACGGCGGGATAGGTTTCTTCGAGAGGGAAAAATTCAATTTCGTTGAACTTGAGCGAAAGTTCGTCGTCGGGGCGGGAGAAGGCGCTGTCGTAGCCGCGCATATAAAGACGCACGGTTCCTTCGCCACGGGGCTTTACCCACACGAAAATGCTGTCGAACTTGGAAAGGTCCTTGCCGCGGGTTTTGCCGTCACCCAAGAAGATCTTGACGCCCACATACGGGTAGGCGTAGCCTTCCTTCAGTTCGTAGTCCACGATGATGGAAGAGTCGGTACGGGAAAGCTTCACCGCCGAAGCGCCGCCATCGGCCGAGTCCGTCTCGGCAATGAGATACGGGTAATCGTGGAGGTACAGAGGCTCAATAACGTCTAGACCGTTCTGATGGGCAAAAAGTGCTATGACCGTGATTGCCAAAAGCACGAAAATCAGAATGTTCATCCTGAACAGAACGTATATCTTCTCAAGTATCCTAGACATGGGCGTACCCTACCAAATCCTTCATTTAAATATACAAAAAACGCTAAAAAAGCAACATTCGCTCTTTAAAAGTGTGCGCTTCATAACGCGAATATGCAAAAAAATCAGCGTTTGTAAGAAAAATTAGCGCGAAAGCCACCTTCCGAGGCGTCCGACGACGGGTCGAATGGCCTTTGCCATGTCTTCGTGAGAATGTATGTCAGGGTGTCCCAGGAGTCCCACATTTGCTGTAGTGAGGGTCATGAATTCCAAATCGGACTTGCCGGCGGCCTTCTGGGCGTCGTAAATCGCCTTTACGGTGGGGGTCAGGTCGTCGTTAGGCCATACCTTGGTGGACAAAAGCAGGAACTTGACTCCCGGATGGGCCTTGCGGAGCTTATCCAGAAGATTGGCGTAGGCCTTCTTGAAGGCGTCATGCTTTGCGTAGGGTGGATTCCCCTGGAAGTCATTGATTCCGATGAAAAGGACTATGACTTGCGGATGGAAAGAGTCGAAATCGTAGCGAATGGTGGATTCCGCAATGCCATTGGCGATGTCGCCGGGGGCTTCACCTGGAACGGTGAATTCGTACAGGCGGGGGATAGGCCATTCCGGCACGATATTGTCGTAGTTGCGGACGAGACCGCGGCCGCTGAAGGCGTTGACCTGGAAATCGGCCTTGTAACCGTCGGCAATCAGAAACGCGAAACTCTTGGAGGCGTTCGTCTTTTCGAACACCAAGGATTCATCCTGGCCGTTCTGGCCTTCGTCACCGAATCCTACCGTAAAGGAGTCGCCGATGAATTCAATGCGTCGGTTGGACGGTTTCGGCGGTTCCTCGAACTTGCCTGATTTGTCGGTGGCTACTCTGTATAGGTGAACGCCACCGGGATTGCTTTCGCTGATTTTGATCAGGCGGTAAGCATGCGAACCGGCACTGCCGGTTGTTTTTACTTTATACACATTTTTGGAATTTGTCGTGAATACGGCGATTTCCTTGCCGTCTTCGTCGACGCGGAATCTGGCTTCGCCTTCTAGTTCAAATTCCAAGGACTTCGCGGCTGCCTTGAACTGCACCATGGCTGCCGGGGCGCTTGTGCGGCTGTATTCCTTGCCGTGTTCCCAACGGCCGGTAAACAACAGGTTTTTCGAAAACTCGTTCACGGAGACCTCCGCTCCAAAAGAAGCTGCCGACAAAAGGGCACAGCCCACTAATGTCGAGTAAATCCAATTCAAACAACGCATGGGGAAAATAGTAGTAAAATAGAAGGCAGTAGGAAGTAGGCAGTAGGAAGTAGACAGTAGGAAGTAGACAGTAGGAAGTATACGGTAGGAAGTGGTTAGTGGTTAGGGATGTGAGATGTGGAATGTGTAATCGCGCGTTTCACATTTTGTTACATTGATTTGCATGAAATTCGCTCGGTTGGCATCTACGGGAATATTGGCTTTGGCGGCTTATGGAATGCTGCTGGGGATTTCTGCGTTTGCCGGGAGCGATAAAGCTACCGAAAGTAAACCGGCGGTGCAAAAACCGGAACCCGGTTCTCCCGGGGACACGCTCACCCGCGAAGACGCCCGCATGGCGCTTCTGGTGTACAAACTCCTCGACAAAGACGGAAAGATCAAGGGGGCGAACCTTAAGCGTGGCGAAAAGCTTTTTATGCAAAATTGCAAGCCTTGTCATGGAGACGATGGCCACCGGTTTAATTTTTCCAACTTCAACGAGCCGCCCGCCTTTATTGGCGACCGTGCCCGCAAGGAAATGCCGACATTCTGGTATCAGTTGAATTTCGGTGATGATGACCGAGGAATGCAAGCTTACATCGACGAGTTCCCGTTACAGGACCTCATCGATATTGCTGGTTACGCTCAAACGATGCCGTAATTACGGCTGGTGGCCGTTGTAGACCTTGACTTCTTGAATAAAGGAAAGTTCCAACAGTTCGGGGACTTCGCTTCCGTAAGGCTGAATCTCGATCGTTTGCGGAGACTTGGCGAGCTTCAAGGCATGCACAAAGAAATTCCTTTCGACTTCGCTTTCGCCGCGCTTGGTCGGGTTCTTCACCTTGGCACCGATCAGGGCGCCGACCGTCTTGGCGTAACGCAAAACTTTCACCAAGTCGAACGTGCTCAGTTTCTGGTAGTTGTTACCATACTTGGTAGAGTTGAGTGCGGTCTGCAAGGTTTCAGAATTAGCGGTGTCCTTGAGCTCGTAGTCCGGAGCCTTTGCTTCGGGCCAGCCTGCTGCAAAGTCCTTGCGCCATTCTTCAGTGGGGGCGCTGGAGCGGTTCACGTTCTTGCGTTCCACGAACGGGCAGTAGCCGTAGTTTGTAAGAATGTCGAAGGCACGGCTTTCCATTTCGGGCTTGAGTACAAAGCCGTAGCCGGCAATGTATTCGTTGGTGCATTCCATGAACTGCGGGAAGCGTGAAAGCTCGTTTAGCACATCGGCGTTTTCGATTTTGAGCAAACGAACTGTCTGGACGCGGGCGCCGTAGTAAGAGGAATTCCATTCGGCAATGGTAGATTCCACGTTGACCGGCGGCTTGATCCAGCCCTTAAAATTCTCAATTTCGGATTCGGCGATGCCGCACTTGAGGCCACGAATGTAGCTGTCGCGGTTCAGCGAGAAGCGCAAGTACACTTCGTCGTTTTCGACCTTGCTCAAGCAGGCGAGCATAAACAGCACTCGCGGAGAGGTTCCGGTGGAGGCGATGAGTTCGAAGTTGGGCAAGCAAGAAATGTTCTGTTCCGGAATCGAGGCGATAGACGATTCGATCCAGTCGCGGCCGGCCTGTTCCAAGGTGACGGCTGCAATCTTTCCGTTCGCCATGGTGAAGCGGACAAGACCCAGGAGCCAGAGTTCGCGGAGCGGACGGGGCAGGTATTCCCACGCAATCAAGCCATCCTTTTCTTGCAGACGGAAGGTGGGATCCATAACCCAGAAAATAGAAGAGGCGACGGGTGCGGTACGCGGCTTATCCAGCATTCTCAAGAGGCGTACGCAATGGCTGCGGTCTCCGCGGAAGCGTTCCTTGAGCCACCAGGAGACCAAGTCCTGATGCAGGCGGAAACCGTTCTTGCGGATGAATTCGAGAGCCTTTTCTGTGGGAACGAGACAGGCGTCTTCCTGTTCCAGCCAACCATTTCCGGTGAGGAAGTTGAAAATCAGGGACAGTTCATTTTCGGCGGTCTTTTCAGAAATACGCTTTGCCGAAGTGAAAGCGTCGGTACAAATCTGGTAGCTGCGGCGGTGCAGCAGGTTGCTGTTGTTGACCTTGAGTTCTCCGGTCATGCCCAAGGCGAGAACTTCGCAAATGTGCCAGTCGATCAGGTTCTGGTAAAAGGCGTCGGCGCCCTTTACTGCCGGCGCATCTTCGAGAGGCATGCAGAAAATGTCTATGAAGTTTGCGAAGCCGTAGTATACGGAAGTGCTGGCAGAAGGACTGCGCCACAATACATATTCGCGGCACATTTCGAGCAAGAAGTTCTGCAGGTCGCGGCACTTGCTTACGGGAACTGTCAGGCGAAGTTCGTTAAAGGTCAGACCTCTAGATGCACTATTGTAAATCAGGACCATGCAGTGACGCTGCCATGGTTCCATCTTCTGGAACAGGCCTGCAACACGATCTTTGTCGTTATAAAAACCGAGAGTTTCGTCTTGGATGAGAGCGTTGTTCAGCAAGCCCTTATGGCCGAATGCTTTCGCGTGCGCGTTGCGAAGCAGCGGCTTGGACATCCCTTCAAAAAAAGCATTCAAATCAAACATCAAATCAACCTTTATTGGGGAGCCAAATATAGTAAAAAAATCAACGGCGTGGCATCTTTCTTTTTTCTGCCCGCTTGAGTAAACCGGTCAAAAAGCGGAAAAATTTCTCGGAACGCGAATTATCCTGCTTTCCATGTCGAAGGGTGATGACAATATCGCGCTTGAATTCGGCGTCGGTAATCTTGAGAAGGCGAATGCGGCGGTTGTTGATCCGTCCCCAAGAAAATTCTGGCCAGAACCCTACGCCGATTCCACTTGCGATGGCATCTTTAACTGCTAGCGCGTTGTCGCTTTCAAAAATGATATGCGTCTTGAACCCGACTCGTTCACAATACTCGTTACAAATATTGCGCAACTGCTTGGATCCGTAGAGCCCGATAAAGTTGGTTTCTTGCAGTTCCTTGAGGGAGATGCTGTCGCGCTTGCGGTATTGCGCTACGTTAGGAACGGCAAGGTAGATGTTTTCGGTGCATACGAAACTTTCTTCGTCGTCGGAACTGAATTTTTGAGCCGAGGCCTTGTAGTTGGCGTAAGTGCGGACGCAGATATCGTAAAGCGTCGTCTCTTCGTTCTGCACTAGGTTGAATCGTAGGTCGGGATCGTTTTGCTTATATAGAATAACGGCATTGGTCACGAAGGTTGAAGCTGCCAGCACGTTCAAGTTTACGGTTGCCGACTGTTCGTTTTCCATGGCGCGGAGCTGTGCCGGGAGAGCCTCGATGTCTTCGTAAAGGGGTTTGACTTTCTTATAAAAATATTCCCCGACTTCGGTGAGCTTGATGTTTCGCCCCTGGTTTTTAAAGAGCTTGACGCCCAATTCATCTTCTAGTTTATGCAGGGCGTGCGTGAGCGCAGGCTGTACGATACATAGGGCTTTGGCGCTTTGTGTCACGTGCTCGGTGCGGGCGACTTCTAAAAAATACTTTAAGTGTGTGAGTTCCATACATTTTTCTTATCTAAAATTATCCATCAAAATAATTGATGAATTAAATATAAATAATCTATTAGACAATATGAATTGAGAGTTCTAATTTTGTCCCCGAAAACGAAAGGAGTATATATGAAACTGTTCTTCAAGACCATTGCAATCACTGCAATCACCCTCTTCACCCTTACCGCCTGCGACCAGGCTAACACTTGCGACTTCGACGCTTCTGCGAATACGCTTTCTTGCTCTGAAAAGACTTACAGGACATCTAATCTTGGTGGAAAAGTCTGGCTTGCCGAAAATATGGCCGTTTACATTCCCGATTCCAGTGTCTGCTACGGAAACGATCACGTGAACTGTGACGCCATGGGCCGCTTGTACACTTGGACTGCGGCGACAACGGGACTTTGCCCGAAGGGATGGACTCTTCCGACTCGGCAGGATTTCAAGAACGCCTTCGGCAATACGTCTGTAGCTACACTCAAGGATGGCTCCTCTTTCAATATGCAGTTTGCCGGTTTCCGCTATTATGACGGAAAGTTTGCCGATAAGGATATCAGCGCCAGCTTCTGGACGAGCGACAGCTACGATGCCTCCAGGGCTTATCTGGTTCGCGTTACCGATTCTACCATTACTTATGAACACTTCAACAAGAATATTTTAGCCTCTGTCCGCTGCGTAAAAGAGTAAATTTAAAGACGGAGGGATAAAATGACTTGGCTAATAGACTTATTTACGAAGCCCTCGGTGGGCCAGCAAGTCCTTGCGATTGCCATTACGGCGGCACTCGGTCTGATGATCGGAAAGATTAAGGTCAAGGGAATTGGCCTGGGTAGTGCCGGAGCGCTATTTATAGGTATCGCACTTGGACATTTCGGGCTCCGCGTAGAACCTAACGTGCTTCATTTTATTCAGGAATTCGGCCTGATTCTGTTTGTGTACACCATCGGTATGCAGGTGGGGCCGGGCTTTATCGATTCCATCCGCCGTCATGGCCTTGTGCTGAATATTCTTTCGACCAGTGTGGTGCTGCTTGGGGTCTTAGTCACGCTGTGCCTGTACTTCTTTACTGATATGCATAACAACGTACCCGTACTCATTGGGATGCTTTGTGGCGCTGTCACGAACACGCCTTCCCTAGGAGCCGCTAACTCAGCCTTTGCCGCGGCCGGGGTGGAAACCTCCCTGACGGGTATCGGGTACGCTGTTGCATATCCGTTCGGTGTTATCGGAATCATTTTGGTGATGATCCTTACGCGAGTTATCTTTAGGCAGGATCCGAACAAGGCTGCTGAAAGTTATTCTGCAGAAATTGCCGCCCACAGCAAGGAAATTGAATCTTGCAGTTTGACGGTGGAAAATCAGAACTTGTACGGAATTATGCTGAAGGATATTCCTGGCCTAGTTGCGAGCGGGGTAGTGATTACCCGCTTGATGCGTGGCGAGAATATCTTTACTCCCAATGGAGAGACCGTGATTGAGCAAGGTGACAAGGTACATATCGTGGGTATGCCTGAAGCAGTCTGCTCCATGGAAAAGATTATTGGCCGTAGACTTGAAAAACCCATTACGCAAGAATCGGGCGATGCCGACAAGAAGATTGTCGTCAAGACGATTTTGGTGACCAACAAGAAAATTCTTGGTCGCACTATCGGTTCCTTGGCACTTGCGGAACGCTATGGCGTAAACATCAGCCGTGTGGTACGCAGCGGATTCAAGTTCACAGGTCGCCTGGATTTACGAATCAAGTTTGCAGACAAACTCCGTGTCGTCGGTACTGCAGAAGGTATCGAGGCCGCGGCGAAGGAACTGGGCAATTCTTTAACAGCACTGGACCATCCAGAAATATTGCCCGCGTTCCTTGGCATCTTCCTGGGAGTCATTGTGGGCAGCATTCCTCTTGCTATCCCAGGGATGCCGACCCCGCTTAAGCTGGGTCTCGCCGGCGGCCCCCTGATTGTCGCTATCGTGCTTAGCCGCAAACGCAAGATTGGTCCGCTGAACTTCTTTATGGCCAATAGCGCAAACCTGATGCTCCGTGAATTCGGTCTGACGCTCTTCCTCAGCTGTGTGGGTTTGAATGCGGGAATCAAGTTCTTCGATGTGCTCTTGAATGGTGACGGTCTCCATTACATGGCCTTGGCGGCGCTCATCACTTTCTTGCCGCTTGCCATCGTTGCTGCTGTGGGACACCTCGTCTTCAAAGTCAACTATCTGTCGCTCTGCGGCGTACTCGCAGGAGCCACCACCGACCCGCCTGCACTTGCATTTGCCAACGGCCAAGCCAACAGCGAAGCGGTCAACATCGGCTACGCCTCGGTTTACCCGCTCACCATGTTGCTTAGAATTTTGAGTGGGCAGGTACTCGCTATCTTGTTACTTCAGGCTATATAAGTCTGCCTAATGGTCTTATGTGAGCAACAAAAGCCCCTAGTATTAACTAGGGGCGGTTGCGAGAGTGAGGCGATATCATATTTCCATGGTGCGATAGAGCCGAACGGTCTTTTTAGTACTCCCTCGAACACTAAACGACCCTCCATCCGGAGGGTCGTTTTTTAAAAAAGTTGAGAGTTGTTCTAATCTTTTTATTCAGCGGGGCAGGCGTCGACGAGTTGACCTTCGAGCGTCGTTTCGCACATATCCTTCATTGCTGCAGGGAGCTCTTCGCAGCCTCCCATGACACCTGGAACAATGCAGTAAATCACATCGCCGCCAGCAGCAGGCTGTTCGCCGGCACCCGGACCAGCAGGTTCTTCACCGGCACCCGGCCCGGCAGGTTCTTCACCAGCGCCCGGCCCAGCGGGTTCTTCGCCTGCACCCGGCCCGGCGGGTTCTTCGCCAGCGCCCGGACCGGCAGGTTCTTCACCGGCACCCGGACCGGCAGGTTCTTCACCGGCACCCGGACCGGCAGGTTCTTCACCAGCACCCGGACCGGCAGGTTCTTCGCCAGCGCCCGGCCCGGCAGGTTCTTCGCCAGCGCCCGGATCAGCGGGATCTTCACCGGCACCCGGACCAGCGGGTTCTTCGCCAGCGCCCGGATTTTCAGTGGCAGGTTCGTCTGTAGCCGGAGTACTTGTGGCGCCTTTTTCGCAACCTTCAACCGGTTTGCCGAACGTCATCGGAGTAAAGAGTGTTCCGTTGCATTGTACGGTATCTTTATCTTCTTCAACATAAACCTTGACGCACATATTAACGGTCTGTGAGCAAGTAAGATTGATCGCATCTTCAAGCGTTTGAACACTTGCCGGCAGGTCGGTCGTCGATGGGGTGGTGGACGGAGTGCCGTTAGACGGACTAGAGGAACTGTCGTCACCGCACGCAACGAAAGAAGCCATTGCAAGGGCGGCGAAAGGAAGGATGATTTTTTTGTTAAGCATTTTGACTCCTATAGAAAAACCTTAATAAACATATATCCGATTCAAAAAGAAACGGATATGCTTGGCTGGTAAAAAAATTTTTATTCGCTCTATTATAGAGCAATAGTATCGTTTTATGGAACTTTTTGTTGCGTTTTCAAGGCTTTTCCGCAAAAAAATCCCCCGGCTTTTCGCCAGGGGATTTAAAATCGTTACTCAGAATTTATTAGAAAAACTGAGGGGGCCAACGCGGGTTCTTCGAGGACATATCGATCTTGTAGAAGTCCTTTTCGAAGCGGCCGTCGTCCATGCCGTACATCTGCATCACGTGGCGAGCAATCCACTTACCGAGCTTGAGCACGGTGAGCTTCTTGCGCAGACGACCCTGGCAGTCACGGTTCATGATATCCGGGAGAGTCGAGGTCGTGAGGATTTCGTCGATAGCCGGGCTGTTGAGCTTTTCACGAGCTTCGGCACTGGTGTGGAAGTGGGTCACGCCGAAGCATACGCGGTTCGGGTTGCCCTTCTTGATGTGTTCGCAGCACTGCACAATCGTCGTACCGGTACGCACCATGTCGTCGAACACGATCACGTCCTTGCCTTCGATTTCTTCGATGCTGATGTCGGAAAGTTCCGGGTTGAAGGTCATGCTGATTTCGCGTTCGCCGGTACGGACCTTGTCCATCACCACGCGCTTGCATTCGGGGAGCTGGAGAGCGTCGAACACGGCGTTCATGAACGGGCGTGCGCCCTTGTCCGGAGAGACGATTACGAGGTTGTTGCCATCCTTACCGGTCTGAACAAAGTTGCTGCTCTTGATGTAGTGAGCGTAAACGTCGGTCGGAATCAGGTTGTGGAAGTTGCCTTCGAACACTTCGTTAAAGAGGTTCTGAACCTTGACACTGTGGTTGTGGCAAGTCACGACGGCGTCCACGCCGGCGGTCTTCAAAAGTTCAGCGTAGAGGTGGCTTGTGAAAGCCTGGCCGTCGAACTTCTTGAGGTCGATGTCCGGGCGATCCTTTTCGAGCGGACCAACGCGGTGCGGACCGCGGTCCTGAGCGCTGTAGAACAAATCGGGTTCCACGAGCACCACCTGTTCGGCACCGTTGTCCTTAGCGGCGCGGGCCAAAATGCAGTTACGCATGGCGTAGTCGTTACGGCTGCGTTCATGGTTCGAAACCGAGCAAATCAAAACGATCTTGCCTTCCAGGCGACGGCCGATATGTTCCATATCGTCCACGTCGAGCATGTAGCGGGGGCAGAATTCGGAGTTTGCGAAGGTCTTCAAGGAGACCACGTCGGAAATATCTTCACGGAGACCGATGTACTGCGCCATGTCGATGGCGAACGGATCGTCGGTGAAGTTTCCGGTCACGATAAAACGATCAGACATATTTACGCCTTGATGTTGAGGTTGAACCATTGGTTATGGGCAAATATAGAATAATTCGATACCCAAATTCAAGGTCGTCATACAATAGGCGACGTATCAAAAAAGACTTTCGCCATTTCTGACGAAAGCCTAAAAATCATAACGAAGCTATGCGACGCTTACAGGTCGATAATCTTATCGTTCTGGAGGAGTTGTTCGAACGTCTGGCGTTCGCGCACGACCTTCAGTTCACCGTTGGTGTACATGGTTTCGGCAGCATAACGACGGCTGTTGTAGTTGCTGCTCATGGCGGCACCGTAGGCGCCAGCGTCATGGAGAACCAGCAGGTCGCCCACCTGGGCCTTCGGGAGCTTGCGGGTCACCACGAAGCCACCTTCTTCCTGCGTGAACACGTCACCGGATTCGCAGAGCGGGCCTGCGACAACGGCGTCGACCGTTTCGTTCAGTTCGCGACCGTCGCGGGCGATAATCGAAATGGCGTGATAGCTACCATAGAAACTCGGGCGAACGAGGTCGGTAAAGCCGGCGTCTACCAAGTAGAACAGGTTGTCGCCCTGCTTCTTGACGGCGCGGATTTCGGCCATCAGGTAACCGCTTTCGGCCACTAGGTAACGACCCGGTTCCACTTCAAGGTGAACCTCGTGGCCGATGCTCTGCTGAATGCGCTTGCGGGCATCGTCCCACAGCTTGTAGTAAGCGTTCACGTCGATGCGGTTGCCCTTGTCTTCTTCGTGATACGGAATCGGGAGGCCGCCCCCTGCACTGATAGTGCGCAAGTGAGAGCCCAGGCGACGGCTAGCATCGACCATGGCATCGCAAACCTGTGCGAGGTGTTCGAAGTCCGTGCCGGAACCGATATGCATGTGCAAGCCTGTGATCCACATGCCGTTAGCCTGAGCGAGCTTGATGCAGTCCTTGATCTGTTCGTGCCAGATGCCGTGCTTGGAAAGGTCGCCACCGGTGTTGGTCTTGCGGGAGTGTCCGTGGCCAAAGCCCGGGTTCACGCGGATGGTGAGTTCGGACTTCACGCCGAAATCAGCGAGCTGCTGGATCATATCCGGCGAGCCCACGTTCACGGCGATGTCATACTTCTTCACGAGTTCAAGAGCGTCCTTGTCGAAGATGTCTGCGGTATAGACAATTTCGGGAGCCTTGCCCTTTTGCTGGCCGCCCTTGAATCCGGCCTTGAGGGCGCGAACGATTTCGCCGGCAGAAACTGCATCGACGACGCAGCCAAGTTTACGGATAAGCGAAACCACGGAAAGGTTCGGGCATGCCTTCTGGGCAAAGCGAACGGTGTCAAATACCTGGACATCCTTCACGCACTTTTCGATAGTGGCGCGGTCATAAATCCAGAGCGGGGTGCCGTACTGTTCGGCTGCCTTCACAAAAACGTCTTGAGGAATAGAATAGTTTGCCATACGGGGGTAAAATTTAGAAAATGAGTATGAGGTATGAGGTCGCACTGACGTGCTTTGAGGTCGCTTCGCTTTGAGCAAGCGGAATGAGGAATGTGGAATTTGCGATGGGTTTACACAAAATGAAAAAGGTCTCGGTAAACCGAAACCTCTCTCGTCTTTCGTCTGTAGCCGCGAAGCGGCGTTCTTTCGTCTAAAATTAGACGTGCTTGACCTTGTTGTCGCCTTCGTCCCAGTACTGGCCGTCGCAAACGAACTTGTATTCGTAATCGCCAGAATCGAGGGTGATCTTGCCAGTCCAAAGACCAGTCTTCTTGTCCTTCTTGAGCATGTCTTTATCAACAGCCCAGTTGTTGAAGGAACCTGCAACAGACACGGTCGTTGCGAGCGGGCAGTTGGCTTCGAACACAACCGTCACCTTCTTGGGAGCCTTAGCAGCGGCCTTCTTGGCCGGGGCCTTCTTTTCAGCAGCAGCCTTCGGGGCGGCCTTCTTAGCAGCCGGCTTAGCGGCAACAGCTTTCTTTTCTGCAGCCGGCTTTGCAGCGGTCTTGCAGGCAGCCTTCTTGGCCGGGGCCTTCTTTTCGGCAGCCGGCTTAGCGGCGGCTTTCGGAGCAGCCTTAGCGGCAACCTTCTTGGCGGTGGCCTTGGCAACTACAGTTTTAGTACCTTTAGACATTTTTATCTCCTTGCTTTGTTTGCGCGCAAAGATAGTAAATTTTTTTCAACCTGTCTAGTTTTGCTATATTTGAGTTATGCTCAAGCAAATCATCGCCCCTAGCGTTTTAAACGCAAACTTCCTCGAACTCGGCAACGGCCTCAAGGCTATCGAAAACGGTGGCGCAGGCCTTGTTCACCTCGACATCATGGACGGACACTTTGTCCCAAACATCAGCTTCGGCCCGGGAATCTCCGCCTGCGTGGGCAAGGGAACCAAGCTCCCGCTCGATTGCCACTTGATGATCGAAAACCCCGAAAACTACGTGGGTGAATTTGCAAAGGCTGGCGCAAGCCTGATCAGCGTGCACGCCGAAACTACAAATCACCTCGACCGTCTGCTGCACCAGATTAAGGAACTCGGCGTGAAGCCCGCTGTGGCCATTAACCCGGCAACTCCGCTCGAAAGCATCAAGTACGTGCTCGATATCGTAGACATGGTTTTGGTGATGTCGGTGAACCCTGGCTTTGGCGGCCAGAGCCTGATTCCTTACTGCCTCGACAAGATTCGCGAACTGCGTCAGATGAAGCCGGAATTGGATATCCAGATTGATGGCGGCGTGAAGCTTGATAACATTCTCGCCTGCAAGGAAGCCGGCGCAAACGTATTCGTCGTCGGTTCCGCGATTTTCGGCAAGCCCGATCCGGAAGCCGTTTGCCGCGAATTCGTGAAGCTCGTTAACGGCTAGTCGCACCATTGGCGCGGTAGCGTTTTTCGCCATCGCGGATAATCGCATTGTGGCGCTCCCTCTGAACGAAGGGGGCGTTCTTCTTTTGTACCGCAGCTGGGAGGGCGCGCGGAATCGATGATTTGACATTTTCGTCATAGTAGATTTTGCCCAAATAGGCGGCAGGCTGCTCGTCGCCACATGTTCCGCCACCCACACGCTTACTGTTGGCAAATTGAACCTCGCCCACCTTCAAGAACACTTGGTAACGTCCTTTGCCTCGTATATTTAATTTGGTCAAAATTTCAATTTCGTTATTTCCGTCGAACGTCATCACAGTATCGCCACCTGCAATCGATATAGTTCGGCTATGGATATCACGGGAATCAATGTCCGGCAGGTCGTAATAAGTCGGCATAGGGCACTCCAACAAACCGGTACCTTCCAGGTCTGTTAAAATGGCAAGCCTCACCGGTGCATTCCATGTCAAATTGCCAAAGCCCACATTCTGAATGCGGAGTTTCGCGCGTAAAATTCCGTCGTCTCCCACCGTATCGCTCAGCCACGATTCGCGCAGCACGAAGCGGTAGCCCAGGTGGTCGTTGACGTACTTGAAACCTGTCAACGAATCTATTTTCGAACCATCATATTCAAAATCTTTCCCTTCAAACTGCGATTTTTTCCAGCTATCAATTAAGTTGTTGTTCCACTGAATATTCAGGTAACTTGTATGTGTGCGAAAGCCTTCGTACGCCAAGAACTCCGGCGTATTGATAACTTGATAGCCGTTCGCTGTCGTGAGAGCCTCACCACCGTAAGGTGTGTTGATGCCGAACTTCTCAAGCCAAGCCACACCTTCTTCGCGGCAAATGGAAGTCTTGCAATCTGCGCCCCAGGTGCCGTAATCGTACTGCGTTCCCAGATAGCCGTCGTTGAACATTCCCACGCGGTACATGGTGTCGCCTTTTGCCTTTGCAATTTCTTTGAATTTATCGCCGTCGATATTAAAATCAACACCCCAGTTGTCAAAGCCTAAGACCTTCGCCGAATAGTTTCCCGTGCGGGTAAGAATCTTAAGTTCCGGCGGCGTATTGCGAAGCATCAGGTTCACTGCCTCGGCTACGCGGTCGTATGTGATATTCGTATCAGAATGCATTTCACCGTAGGCACCATGCATACCCATCTCGAGAGCGACAATTACATCGGTATTTTTCGAAAGCACCGGTGCAAGCTGCTTCACATGCTTCAGCACCCATTCGTGATCGGGCGTTACGTTGCTGCGACCGTTGTACCACGGGTCGTAACAGATACGCACAATTACAAAACCCTTGTTCGTGCGGATGTTATCAAATGTCGTCTGCAGAACGTTCAGGGCGTCTTCGGTCAGGTCCTGGTTCTTGCCCCAGGTAGTATCCTTCTTGCCGCCGGTCGTATCGATTCCTAGCCAGGCGTGGCTACTGAATTCCGAAATTTCGGCGCGCAAATGCAACAATCTGCTCCAAGGCTTTTCAATCGGCTTGCCGCCCGAGGGCTTGAGATGCAACACCTGCGGCGTATAGAATCCGCGATCATAATTGCCGAGAGTCGCCATCGCATCGGTCGTGTCGATAGACTGTTTCACGAGACCCGCCGCAAAGAGCGATGCTGGCGCAAACAGGAATGCGCCAAGCAGAGCGACTCGCACCGCATTCCGCATCATATCAGAAAACATTCTCATAAACTCCCCCAATAAAAAAAAGGATATAACCTCTAGTTATATCCGTAATATATATTTTAGTAGGAAGTTTGAAGCCGGAAGTTAGAAGTAGAATGCTGTTTTTACAATAAATCCTTCCTACTTCTTACCGTCTACTGCCTACTTGTTATAAATCGCTTCGAGGGCGGCAGCAAGGTAGGCGAGCGGAGCGTTCCAGTTGATGGCCACTTCGTTGGTCGCGTAGCTGCAGCGGTTATCGATATAGGCGAGTGCCGGCTTATCGGCAGCGGCATAGTTCGGGCACTTCCAATTTTCCTTGCCGTCCAGGTTAATGTCCTGCTTGCCGAGGTGCGGGCCACCTACAAGCATTCCCGGCACCGGATCGTCGACCATGTCGGATTCACTCGGACGGTGGTGCGGGTTGCGTGGGCTCCTGTAACCGAAGCCGGTCACATAAGTCATGTCCTGCGGGTTCTTGCCGAGTAAGTAATCAAGGCACTGCTGCGCACCATCCAAGTAGCTCTTGTCTTTGGTTAGCAGGTAAGCGTGCACCAACACCATGCCGTTGTTTGCCATGGCGCTATTGGAACCCCAGTTCCAGCTCCACGGGAATGCGGGCAGGCGGTAGGCGCTCGTGTCACCTACAGTGCGAAGGTTGTTGGCTTCGGTGAGCACAGTCTTCTTGGCGGCAGCAACAATTTCCTTGTCGAAGTCAGCAGAATCCAGTGCCACGCGGAAAGCGGCGAGCATGTTCACGTTTCCCCACCAGGCGCCATCGGGCGTGAAGAGATTATTCTTCAAGTCATCCTGATAATACTGCTTCTTGGTGGCGCGGAAAAGTTCTGCAGCGGCCCAGCGGAATTCATCCTTGCCATCTTCGCCGTCGTGCATGTAGTTGCCCGTCTGCACATCGGCAGGCTGCTTGTAGAACTGCTGCGGGTGCATCTTGGCCCAAGCGTAAGCTTCTTCGGCGGCCTTGAGCATCTTGTCGGAATAAGCCTTGTCCACGTTCTTGTAGACGACACTTGCCTGAGCCATCACAGCAGCAAAGTCAAGCGTTGCCGTTACGTTCTTGATAATTGCATAGCGGGCGTCCCTGTCGTTTTCAGGGAGAACGCTGCCACCGAACTTAAGCGTTGTCACCTTGTGGTAAACGCCGCCGTCCTTGTCCTGCATGGTGAGCATCCAGTCCAAGTTGTAGCGCACTTCTTCTAAAATCTCAGGGTACTTCGCGAATTCGCGCGGAATGTTCCAGGAGAGCGAATCCAGATACTTCGGGAAGTTTTCGTAAGCTTCGAGCAGCGTAAACACGGTGATGCCGGAATTCACGATGTACTTGCCGTAGTCGCCGGCATCGTACCAGCCACGATCGGACTTGATCACCTGACCGTTACCTTTGCCGCCCGTAGCCTTGTCAGAACCATAAACGATTACGCGATTATCTTTATGGCCTGCAGCGCGGGCCCACTTGCCGGCATACTGCGGTTCCAGCGACATGCTGGCGCGCTGGTAGTAGAACCACTTGAGGCTTGCCTTTACCAAGTCGTTATAGACATTCTTGCCCACGACAATCGGGGTGCCCACATATTCCTTGCCGCGGAAGAGGCGGTAGGTGCCAGGTTTCTTGACTGCAGAAATATCGAAAGTCTGTACTTCTTCGCCGCTGTATTCCCAATCATAGACCATGGGGGCCTTGAGTTTCAAGACAGTCTTTCCGTTAAGGTCACGGACTTCGAGCCCATTGGCATCGCTACCGGGGTAAACGACAATCTTTTCGGCATCGGGGGCGAAACCAAGCTGGTTTACGAGGGGGCCTGCAAAAGCAGACGAAAAAGACACGGCTACAGAAACCGCGCTTGCTAAAATCACGTTTTTAGAGAATCTCATACCTAGAATATACCTAAAAAACCCCTGAGAGGGTTACTCCCAGGGGCGAAATTTCGTTTTCAGCAGAAAACACCTATTCAGCGTCTTTTACGCAGCGAACCGAAGCGCCCCAACCCTTGGGGAACTCGTCAATTTCTACATGACTGTCCGTGATTTCAAGTGATGTTGCATTTGCATCGGCACGCCAGTTGCTATTGTCCGCAGCCCAGAAATTGATGTTTTCACCATCGTACTGAAGTTTGCCATCATAACCATTGTAATATCCGGTCAGAACAACAGAGAGACCGAACAAGTCTTTTCCGCCCGCTGTGACAGACAGGTAATTTTCCTGTTCTTCGCCCACAATTTCGACTAGAGATTCAAGATCGGCCTTGCTCGGCAAGCGCCACCCATCGGGGCAAACGCCCTGGATATTTTCGCTAATGTCACACTTTTCGCTCGTGCCGCAGTACAGAGTATCGTTCACCTGAGGCCCATCGATTGCATCTACCCATTCATAGAAATATTCGCCATCGATAATTTTTCTTGAGTATTCTTCGTACTTGAGGTTTTCGGCCATCCAGACAAGCTTCCCGATAGTTACGGTCTTGTATTCCTTGTTGTCGCGCTTATCGGTCAATGTGCCGTATTCGACAACCGGGACGAGCAGCGTGTCGCAGGTTTGTTCCGCATCTGCACCGGCCTCGTTGCCACCCACACTTTCGCAAGTGCTCTTGGCCGCACTGAATGCCATTTCGGCATACACGGCTTTTGACATATTGTGGGCAACTACTTTTTCGTTAGAACCGTTGACACCCTTTGTGGAGACGACCAAGTCGTCGTCAGCATTCACGGAATAGGTGTATTCTACGGCGTCGCCAAAAGCATCTTTGCCTACAAAATGCCAGGTGCTCACGTCGTTCTTGTCCATTGCGTCGCAGGCGCCTGCGGTAGCTGTAGCAGAGCAGACGACTTTCTGCTCGTACTTGAGGCCGTCGGAGCTGCTAGATTCTTCGGGAGTGGACGAGGAACTGAGATCTTCGACTTCGTTATTAGCAGAAGATCTGGATTCGTCGCCTTGAGTGGTTACAGAAGAACTTGAGTTAACTGCGTCTTCTTCCGCCGAACTGGAAGAAATCGGATTGTCGTAGCCCGGCACATAGTCGATGCCGCAGTCCATTTTGTGAATCAGGCTGCCAAAGGTCCAGCTCCCATTGCCGTCGCAAAAGGCATAGCCCATGTCCAACAGGAACGTGCCCTTGCACTTGAGCGAGCTGTTGCAATTGTATTGCATTTGCAAGTCGTTGAAAGACGCGACTGTATCCGGAAGGGTTCCTGACTTTGTATTCGTCGGATTGTCAGTGACATTTGCATTTGATGTGGAATCGTTGCCGCAGCCAGTAAAAACTGCCGTGGCGATACAACATGCGGCAAATAAACTATTGCCAATAAGTCCCTTCATTTTTCCTCCTTTAAAGTGAATTATATAGGCTGCCCAATTATAACAAATTATTTTACTGACTTTAACAAGTGAAAAATAATGCATAAAGAAAACCCGACTCCATGCGGAGTCGGGACTTTCTAAATGGAAATCAGCGTTACTTTTCTTTCTTGTCGTCACCGCCGACAGAAACGGTCGTGTCGCCCTTGGCAATGGAAATACCCTTCTTGAGGGCGATTGCCGTGATAGCGATAATCAGAACAATCAGGACGGCGCAGCCACTCGGCGAAGCAAGGGCGGCGACAGCAGACTGCTGCTTGACGGCTTCCTGCAATTCGGTCTGCAGTCTGGCCACTTCGTTATTCAGCGAATCGTTTGCGCCCTGCAGATGCTGCAAGTTCACCTTCAATTCGCCGACCTGGGCCGTGCAAATCTCCAGGTCCTTTGAGAGCGTCAAAGAATCCTTCTGCAAGTCCAAGATAGCCTTGTTCACGCTATCCCTGTGCTGCTTGAATTTCTTCATCAGCTCCATCTTGTTGAGCTTGGCGTTTGCATTGTCGGTAGAATCCGGTGTTGCCGGTGCTTGGGTTTCTGTAGCCATGTTTTCTTCTTCCTATTTGGGGGTTAATGCTTTTTTCCGCCGAGCAATTGGATGACCAGGGAAATGATGCTTTCCAGGAGCGAAGGCGCCTTTACCGGGGTGGTTTTGGGCTTGCTCACTTGTGCTTTTGCGGCGGGTTTAACTTCTGGGGCCTTCTTGGCTTCTACCTTCGGGGTTTCAGCAGGCTTGATTGCTTCAGCGGGCTTTTCCTGAACGGGCTCGGCCACCTTTGTGGCTTCCGAGGGCGCGGCCGTCTTGACGGCGTCGGCCTTGGCTTCTTCTACTTGCGGAAGTACATCGGAGCATGCCGAGATGAGGGACTTTAGCGAGGGACCGAAGGGCCAGTCGAATTTATCCTTGCGTACGTTCGTATGGTAGAAAACGCCCTTGAAGGCGACAGCCTCTGCGTTATTTGCGAAGGGGGCGTCGTCGGCCTTAAAGTTCATGGGAATGTCGTGCTTTTTGCCGAGATACTTGATGAGGGCTGCCGTCGCAGAAATCTGAACGTCTGTCATGGAGGCAAAATAATCGTAGCCCCTGTAGTTCAACTTATCGTAGAACTGGGTCTCGGACACCTTGCAGTACTCGTTCTTGTAGGCGTCTATGAGGTTTTCGCCGGAAAGCTTCAAGGGGCCGTAATTGGAAATCTCGATGCCGATAGACTGCTTCGACATGACTCCGTTTCCGCCGACGGCGCCGCTACCCAAGTGGTAGCTCCATTCGGTATCGGGGAACATCTCATAAATTCTTCCAGTGCGGTCTACCACGTAGGATACCGAGACGCAGTTGTCCTTTGTCGAGAGGGCGGTCGTATCTGATTTGATGTAGCCGACCGTAAAATGCAGACAAATGCTTTTCTTGGTCGTCTTGACCTTGTAATAATAAGAATCGAAATCCGGACGGATGGAGTAAATCTTTATCCCATGGCCAATATCGGTCGTCTGGGTCAACTTGTACTTGACCCCTGCGGAGTTGGTCAGGTTGGAGAAAAATTCGTCTTCGCGCTTTTGGATGGTCTCCGGTCTCATAAACCCCTTCTTTTTTATTACAAGGTAAAATAATTCTCTTTTGTATGCAACTCTACGTTCAAAATAAACGATAATTTTCAGTACAAAATTGAAAATGTATCAAAAAGGAAACCCGGCTCCTTGGGGGAGTCGGGTTTTCAAAGATTGCTTCGTCGCCTTACGGCGCCTCGCAACGGTGTTTAGCCTTTCTTGGAACGATGGCTGTTCTTAATCCATTCGGTCTTGTGGACTTCCGGGATATCGTCGAGCAGCTTGAGCGTGTGCGGTTCGGTTGTGTTGTCGAGCACTTCAGCAGGAGTACCCTGGTTCACGATCTTACCGTCGTGCATGATGAAGATACGGTCAGAAACGTAGTTTGCAAGACCGATATCGTGGGTCACGAACACCACGGTCATCTTCAGCTCGTCTTTCAACTTGCGGAGGTAATCGAGGATGTTTGCACGCACGCAGGCGTCCACCATGGAGGTGGCTTCGTCAGCGATCAAGACCTTCGGACGGAGCGCGAAGATACGGGCCAAGAGCATACGCTGCATCTGACCACCGGAAAGTTCGAATGGGTACTTGCCTTCGATATCTTCGGGCTTCACGTTCACAGCCATCAGGCCTTCGTCCACGCGGCGGCGGACTTCTTCCTTGGAAGGCTTGTCCTTGAGGATGTTCAGGGCGTCTTCCAGCTGGCTACGAATCGTAAAGAACTGGTTGAAGCAGCCGAACGGATCCTGGAACACGGACTGCACTTCGTTCCAGTGAGCCTTCAGGTTCTTGATGGGCTTGTCGCGATACAGGAACTGGCCGCGAGTCGGCTTGTAAAGACCGAGCATGATCTTTGCGAGCACGGACTTACCGCAACCCGAACCACCCACGATGGAGATGAATTCTTCGTCGTAAATGTCGAAGGACACATCCTTCACGGCGGTCTTCAGGGTCTTACCGGCACCAAAGTCCTTGCTGATGCGCTTAGCGGAAAATACAACGGGTTTATCAGACAGCATAATCGCACCTCACTTGACGGTCGCCTACAATGCGGATGTTCTGGGTATTCTTCTTGCAGTCGGGGCATGCCTTCTTGCAACGGGGTGCAAAGCGGCAACCCACGATCTTGTTCTTGAGGCTCGGAGGTGCACCTTCGATAGCCACCGGATGACGGGTACGCTGGGAAGCTTCGGTAGAAAGCATAGCGCCCATCAGAGCCTGCGTATAGGGGTGACGCGGGTCCTTAACGACCTGGTCAGCCGTACCGTATTCCACGATTTCGCCGGCGTACATGATGGCGATATTGTCAGCCACGTGGTACAGGAGCGGAAGTTCGTGGGTAATGAAGATCATGGTAGAGAAGATGCCCTTGTCGAGCAAGTCAAAGATCATCTTGATCACTTCTTTCTGGGTAGAAACGTCCAGAGCGGAAGTCGGTTCGTCAGCGATCACCATCTGCGGGTTGAGCAAGGTGGAAATACCGATCACGGAACGCTGGCGTTCACCGGCGGTGAGCTGAATCGGATAAGAGTTCAGCACGCGCTTGGTGTCCATACCGAACAAGTCGAAACGTTCGCAAAGACGGTCGTAAATTTCCTTGCTGTCGAGCTTCTTGCCCGGCTGCTGGTGAGCAGCGATCACGTCGGCTGCGATGTCCTTGATTTTACGAACCGGGTTCAAGGCGTTGAATGCACCCTGCGGGATCATGGAAACCTGCTGGGCGAGCACGTTGGCGCGCACGTCTTCGAGCTTGCGGTGCATCAGGGATTCCATGTGGTCGCCCACGCGCACACGTACGTCACCCTTTTCAGGATAAAGCGGCGGAATGCACATGCCCATAAGGCCAGACACCAAGGTGGACTTACCACAACCAGATTCACCTGCGATACCGAGGATTTCACCCTTCTTCATGGAGAAGGACACATCCGTCACGGCATGAGTCTTGTCGCCGAAACGGCCAAGGTAATAGAGGCCGAGATTTTCTACTTCAAATACATTTTCAGACATTTCGTTACCTCTTATTTGCGCAGACGCGGGTTAAAGACGCCTTCCATAGAAGTATTGATGAGGTAAAGGGCAAACACCGTAAGGGTCACCACGAGGGTTGCCGGAATGAAGGCAATCCAGATGGAGTCGGCCAGAGCGCCGTTGTCCTTTGCCTGGTTCAAGATGATACCGAGGCTAGTCGTATCGACAGGGCCAAGGCCGATCATGGAGATAGAAGCTTCGGAAAGAATACCCGAACCCACCTGCATGATGAACACCATGAACACGTAAGAGAGCAAGTACGGAAGCACATGCTTGATCACGATCGTGAGCGTGGATGCACCGTTGATGCGAGCGAGAGCGATGTGGTCGCGGCTACGCAGAGAAGATGCCTGGGCACGCACTGCACGAGCAGACCAGCTCCATGCGGTAAGACCGATGATGAGACCGATCAAGGTGAGGGAACGACCGTCCTTCACGGCAGAGCTGATGAGCACGAGGATCACGAACTGCGGAATCACGATGAAGAGGTTCGTGAACATGTTCAGAACTTCGTCAATCCATCCGCCGCGGAAACCGCCGAACAGACCGATAAGCACACCGATCGTGGTAGCGATGATACCGGCCACAAAGCCCACATAGAGAGAGCTGCGGAGACCAGCGATCAAGAGCGATACATAGTCACGGCCGAGGTGGTCAGTACCGAGCAAGTGTTCAGAAGAAGAACCTGCATACGGACCAGCGAGAATGTCACGGGCGTGAGTATCGACGCTGTAGAAGAGAGGTCCAAAAAGCGCGATCAGGAGCGTGAGCACGAAGATCGAGATACCGATGACGAACATCGGGGACTTGAGAAGGTTTCTTAAGAGTTTCAACATAATTACTTACCTCCCATTTGGAGACCGGCCTTCACGCGCGGATCGAACACGGCGATGAGCACGTCAACGGCGTAGTTGGCGACGAGCACGCAGGTCGAAATCATGAGGGTACAACCCTGAATCGTTGCGTAGTCGTTCTTCTGGATGGCGTTGAGCATTGCCATACCGAGGCCCGGATAAGAGAAGATCATTTCGGTAATGAGTGCGCCACCCACCATGGCACCGAGGCTCTGGGCAAGACCGGTGAGCTGCGGGAGCATTGCGTTACGGAACACGTAGCTGATGATCTTGCCTTCGCGAAGACCGAGCCACTTGGCGTACTTCATGTAGTCAGTACCGAGTTCATAAATCGACATGGAGCGCATACCCGTTGCCTGACCCGAAAGAAGAATCGGGAAGCAGCTGAAGAACGGGAGGATGTAGTACCAAGCGACGCTCTTGATGCAGGTCCAGGAGAAGGTGAGTTCCGGGATGTCGGAACTGTAAGCACCCATGGCCGGGAACCAGCCGAGCGTAATGGAGAACATTGCCACCAGGAGCATACCGAACACGAAGTATGGCACACCGTTCAGGAACATGGCGCAGGGGAAGAACACCTTGTCGAAGATGCCACGCTTGTAAGCAGCGAAGGCACCGAGCAAGTTACCAATGATCCAGCCGAGCAAAATGGTCGGAGCCTGGATGAGGAGCGTCCACGGGAGGGACTTCTTGATCACGTTGGTCACCGGTTCGTTGTTCTGGTAAGAGAGACCGAGGTCACCCTTGAACACGTTGGCAATGTAACGGAGGAACTGGGAGAATGCGGAAGAAAGCTTCGGGTCGGTCTTGAGGACGACTTCGTCAACCATCACGGTGTCCTGGCGTTCGGCCTGAACCTGTTCCATCACGGCAACCTGTTCGACCTTAGCGACTTTCTTCTTGCCCTTCTTTTCCATGACCGGCTTACCCTTGGCATCGAGAACCGGCTTTTCTTCGAAGACCGGCTTGCCTTCGGCGTCAACCTTCTGGCGTTCCACCATCTTCGGGGTACCGTCTTCGTTGACTTCCTTCACGGTCACGAGTACCGGATTGCCAGCGTCGTCGAGCTTGGCGACCTTGCGGGTAACCATCTGACCATTTTCGTCGACTTCCGGTTCATAAATCACGTTGCCCTGATCGTCGAGTTCGGCCATACCGAAGGACACCAGGAGTTCGGCTTTCTTCTTCTGAGCTTCAGTCGGAGAAAGACCCTTACCGGCCTGACCCATGATAATGTCGACCGGGTTATTATCGCCAAGACGCGGCAAGGCGAAGTTCAATGCCACTGCAAAAACGAAGGTCAGGAGATACCAGAACCCCTTCTGCAGGACATAGCGTAGCATAGGATATTGTTTAAGCATTTGTATTCCTTTAACCTTTATTTAGCAAGCTTTAAGTTCCAGAGGATCTTGGTGCCCGAAGCCACCCACGGTAGCTGAGCCGGAGCGTACGGGTTTTCGGCGGTGGGCCAGTTCGTCCACACGCGATCGCTGAATTCGTAGAACTGTTCAGGCAGGTAAACCAGCGGAATAGAGGGCTGGTCTTCCATGAAGATCTTGTTGAGTTCGCGGTAAGCCTTTGCGATTTCCACGGAGTCCGTCATCAGAGGGATAGCGGAAAGGAGCTGGTCCACTTCGGGGCGGAAGCCTTCGGTACCCGGCTGGTTGTAACGGCCGATGTTCACGCCGGCCCAAGCGCCGAGCGGCTGCCAGTCGCGGCTTGCCATGATTTCGTTGAAGCGGCTCCACGGAAGAGACGGGGTAACGTCAGCAACCGGCTTGTGCATCACGAGGTCAAAGTTGCCAAGACCCATAGCCGGCCAGTAAGAACCGCCGTCCACGAAGCCTTCGCGAATATCGATACCGGCCTTGCGCATACCTTCGACAGCGATAGTCACCATGGCTTCCCAGTCAGTCCAGCCGTTCGGGCTAGTGATGTAGAGAGTCGGGAGACGCTCGCCCTTGGCATTTTCCATGTGGTCCAGGGTGCCGTCGTCGTTGAACACGGACTTGAAGCCAGCTTCGGAAAGAATCTGCTTCACGGCGGCGAGGCGTTCGGCTTCGTCGCTGATGCCGAGGTTCACGCCATACTTGTCGAGGTCTTCGTCGACAATGTACTTGCCTTCGAGGTCCGTCGGCATGATGAGGCCGGCCTTCAGGGTAGAGGTGTAGTTAGATACAGCGAACTGACGCAGAGCGTTGTAGTCGATAGCCGTAGCGAGGGCGCGACGGAAACGCTTGTCGTTCAGAGGTTCCTTAAGGGTGTTGATCACGAGCATCGGCATTGCACCCGGGCGGAAATAAGGCGGTTCGTTCCACCAGGTGTGGACGCCGGCCGAAGCCTTACGGGCAATACGCGGAATGAAGCTCTGGGAGGCATCGAGGTTGCCTTCACGCATAGCAATCGTGTTGTGTTCGTTGTTCTTGTAAATCGGGTGAACAATGAACTTCGGAGCCGGGAGCTGACCGTCGTGGAGGGCGGCGTTGCCCCAGTAGTCGTCGCGGCGTTCAAGAATAATCTTGTTCGGGTCGGCGCTACGCAGGTTATACGGACCGGAAACGACCGGGTTCTGATCCATCGGGAGCTTCTTCGTTTCGTCGAGGCCCTTTTCCTTGATCAGCGGTTCAAACACGTGAGACGGAGCGATACGCGTTGCCTGCAACATGTCGCGCACGGTCAACGGGTTGTTACGCTTGTCTTTTGCAACCATGAACGAAAGGCGTTCGAATGCACCTTCTTCGCCCTTCTTCAGGGTGTCGATATGGATTGCAGAAATCTGTTCGGTAGAGTTGATGGAGCCACGCAGGAACATGAAGGTCACGTCCACGGAGGTCACCGGCTTGCCATCGCTCCACTTGGCGGCGGGGTTCAGGTCCACAACGATAGAGTCGTTATTGGAGAGTTCCTCGACCAAGGTACCCAGAAGGGGTTCGATCTTACCGTTCAAGGAGTTGTACGTGATGAGCGGTTCGTACATCAGGTTGAAACGTCCGCCCACCGGCCAGGAAGCCATCCAGCTTTCGGCAAGCGGGTTAAAGGAACCCGGAGCGTCGTTCTGCTGGCCCGACAAGTACAGCGTCTGTTGACGGGGAAGCGCTCCACCCAGATCACCTTCCGAAGAAGCGTCGCCGCAACCCGAAAGGAGTGCACCGGATGCCGAGAGCGCGAGCGCCGTCCTGGCAATCGATTTAAGTCCAATCATGTGTGTCCTCTTTTTATAGCTAAAAAAAGCTTAGTGTGAAAAAATTCAATCGTAATATAGATTTAAAAAAAATGATTGTTCTGAGCTTTTCAGAAAATAGTGTTTACAAATCGCGATAGGTCATAGGATTAGCGAACGAATGATTACAGAAATTTACAGACAAAGCGTTTACTTTGTCTACACTGGAGAAAAACGCCTCCAAAAAAGAGTTATAGTTTTTATCTATAGATAGATATCGGAATTATATATGCGGGTATTTGCATAAACGCATTGCCAAGTGATAGCGTTTTTCTATATTTAACTATATATAAAATATGTTAGTCGTCGTAAAATAGGCTGCTATCTATATTTAAAAGAGTTTTTAACAAGAGGCTAAAATGTCTAAAATCGAAACCTTATGCATCCAGGGCGGTTGGCAGCCGAAAAACGGCGAACCGCGCGTGCTCCCCATCTACCAGAGCACCACTTTCAAGTACGAAACCACCAACGATATGGCCGACTTGTTCGACCTGAAGGCTTCGGGCTACTTCTATACCCGTCTGCAGAACCCGACCAACGACGCTGTCGCTAATAAGATTGCCGCTCTCGAAGGCGGTGTCGCAGCCATGCTCACAAGCTCCGGTCAGGCTGCCAACTTCTACGCCGTCTTCAATATCTGCGAATCCGGCGACCACTTTATCAGCACTTCCGCTATTTACGGCGGTACGAGCAACCTCTTCAGCGTTACCATGAAGAAGCTCGGTATCGAATGCACGTTCGTGGACCAGGATGCCAGCGACGAAGAAATCGAAAAGGCTTTCCGCCCGAACACCAAGTGCGTTTTCGGCGAAACCGTAGCAAACCCGGCTGGTAAGGTGCTTGACCTCAAGCGCTTTGCTGACCTTGCTCACAAGCACGGTGTTCCGATGATTGTCGACAACACCTTCCCGACCCCGATTCTCTGCCGTCCGATCGAATTTGGCGTGGACATCGTGACGCATTCTACCACTAAGTACATGGACGGCCACGCTATGGCAGTCGGTGGTTGCATTGTGGATAGCGGCAACTTCGACTGGGAAGCAAACCACGACCGTTTCAAGGGCCTTACCGAACCGGATCCGAGCTATCACGGTCTCGCTTACACGAAGGCTTTCGGCAAGGGTGCTTTCATTACGAAGGCTACCGCTCAGCTCATGCGCGATTTTGGCTCCATTCAGTCGCCGCAGAACGCTTTCCTCCTGAACGTGGGTCTTGAAACCTTGCACCTCCGCATGCCGCGCCACTGCGAAAACGCTCTCGCTTGCGCCAAGTTCCTCAAGAATCACCCGAAGGTTGCTTGGGTTAACTACGCTGGCCTCGAAGGCGACAAGTACTACGAACTTGCCCAGAAGCAGTTCAAGGGTGGCCTCCCGTGCGGCGTGCTTACGTTCGGCATCAAGGGTGGTCGTGAAAAGTCTATCCAGTTCATGGATAGCCTCAAGATGATTTGCATCGTGACTCACGTGGCTGACGCTCGTAGCTGCGTGCTGCATCCGGCAAGCCACACTCACCGTCAGCTTAGCGATGAACAGTTGATTGAAGCTGGTGTTGCACCTGATTTGATCCGTTTCAGCGTCGGTATCGAAAATGTTGAAGACATTATTGCCGACCTCACGCAGGCTCTCGACAAAGTGTAATTGCTGATTTTAGCGAAAAAAGTCCCTAGCGATGCCGGGGACTTTTTGTTTTTATTTTGTGGATTTATTATAAAATAACGATTTTTGAGCGATATTCCGCAATTTGTGTTTTATGTGTAATTAGCGTGCAAATTTAATTTGTGCGAAAATGGGAAAAAGACTCGAATAAAAACCGAACAAAGTGTAAGTTTTTTGTATAAAATAAATTGGGAGGTACCCCTTGTCAAGGGGTACCCTTTATTGTAACTTTGTTTACAAAGAGAGTTTTGAGGGTTAGGAGTCCATCAAACACCTCGGGGGGTCCTGCTACGCAAGTGGTGGGGCCTCCTTTTTGCTTTAATAAGGCTTGAAAAAGGCCCTTTTGGGGTTTGTGTTCGTGTAAAGGGTGTGTAAGAAATTCTATCTTTACCTCCGAAAATTTAAGGACATAAATAATGGCTAAGTATAATCCGCAAGAAATTGAAACCAAGTGGCAGGCTTATTGGGCTGAACATCAGACCTTCAAGACTGGCACTGACAAGTCTAAGCCCAAGTTCTACTGCCTGGACATGTTCCCGTATCCTAGTGGCGCTGGCCTCCATGTGGGTCACCCCGAAGGTTACACCGCAACGGATATCATTTGCCGCTACAAGCGCTCCAAGGGTTTCAACGTCTTGCACCCCATGGGTTGGGATGCTTTCGGCCTCCCCGCTGAACAGTATGCAATTCAGACCGGAACACACCCGGCAATCACCACCAAGAAAAACTGCGACAATTTCCGCCGTCAGATCCAGCGCCTTGGTCTTTCTTACGACTGGGAAAAGGAAGTGAACACCACTGACCCGAAGTATTACAAGTGGACCCAGTGGATCTTCAAGCGCCTTTATGGCACCTGGTTCGATGACGAACAGCAGAAGGGCCGCCCCATCGAAGAACTGCCCATCCCCGCCGAAGTGGAAAAGGAAGGCACCAAGGCCGTTCGCCTTTACAAGGATTCCAAGCGCCTTGCTTATTACGCCGACGCTCAGGTCTGGTGGTGCAAGCACTGCAAGATTGTTTGCGCTAACGAAGAAGTTCTGAATGACGGTTCTCATGAAAAGTGCGGCACCAAGGAAGTGGAACGCCGTAACCTGAAGCAGTGGCTCATGCGCATCCCGCATTATGGCGACCGCTTGCTGAAGGGCCTCGATAAGCTGGATTGGCCCCAGGGCGTGAAGGACATGCAGAAGAACTGGATCGGCAAGAGCCAGGGTGCAGAAGTGGATTTTGCCATCGCTGATGCAAACGGCAAGCCCACCGAAAACAAGCTCCGCGTTTATACCACCCGTTGCGACACCCTGTTTGGTGCAACCTACATGGTGGTGGCTCCTGAACACAAGCTGGTTCCGACCCTCACTACCCCGGAACAGAAGGAAGCTGTGGAAGCCTACGTTCACGCTGCCGCCCTCAAGAGCGATCTGGACCGTACCGAACTCGCCAAGGAAAAGACCGGCGTGTTCTCTGGCTCCTACGCCATCAACCCGCTGACCGGCACCAAGATTCCGGTTTGGGTGGCTGACTACGTTTTGACTGGCTACGGCACCGGCGCTATCATGGCTGTGCCCGCCCACGATACCCGCGACTTCGAATTCGCAAAGAAGTTCAACCTGCCTGTTATCTGCATCATGGAACCGGACGCATCCTGCCCGGAAGACGTGAAGCCCCAGGTTCTCGCTGGCGAAGCATGCTGGGCTGCCGACGGCACCTACATCAATAGCCAGAACGACACCCTTTGCCTCAACGGCCTCAACAAGGAAGCTGGCAAGGCTAAGGTGATCGAATGGCTCGAAGCCAACAAGATCGGTAAGGCTACCGTGAACTACAAGCTCCGCGACTGGCTCTTCAGCCGTCAGCGCTACTGGGGTGAACCGTTCCCCATCATCCACTGGGAAGATGGCGAAATCTCTACCGTCGACGATGCAGAACTCCCCGTGCAGCTGCCGGACCTGCAGGACTACAAGCCGGGTGACGGCGGTCAGTCTCCGCTGGCCAACGCAACCGAATGGCTCAACGTTGTAGACAAGAACGGCCGCAAGGGCGTTCGCGAAACCAACACCATGCCGCAGTGGGCTGGTTCCTGCTGGTACTACCTCCGCTATATTGACGCTTGCAACGGCGACGCATTCCTGGCCAAGGAACTTGAAAAGTACTGGATGCCCGTTGACCTGTATGTGGGCGGTGCAGAACACGCTGTGCTCCACTTGCTGTACAGCCGTTTCTGGCACAAGGTCCTCTTCGACCTGGGCCTCGTCTCTACCGACGAACCCTTCCAGAAGCTCTTTAACCAGGGCATGATTCTTGCCTTCGCTTACGAAGACGCAGCCGGCTCCAAGGTTCCCACCGACGAAGTGGAAGAAAAGAACGGCAAGTTCTTCAAGAAGGGTACCGACATCGAACTGAAGCAGATTGTTGCCAAGATGAGTAAGTCCCTGAAGAACGTTGTGAACCCGGACGACGTGGTTCGTGACTACGGTGCAGACAGCCTTCGTTTGTACGAAATGTTCATGGGTCCTCTGGATGCCGTGAAGCCTTGGCAGACCAAGGGCATCGAAGGTATGAACCGCTTCCTGGGCCGCGCATGGCGTTCTGTGGTAGGCGACGACGATGCAGCTCCCGTCTTCGTTGACGAAGCCGCTCCGGAAGAAATCCAGAAGATTATGCACCAGTCCATCATCAAGGTGACCAGCGACATTGAAAACATGAGCTTCAATACCGCTATCAGCCAGCTGATGATCTTCAACAACGAAATGATGAAGATGGACAAGCGCTACCGCGAACCTTGCGAAACCTTCGTAAAGCTCCTGCAGCCCTTTGCACCCCACATCGCCGAAGAAATGTGGAGCATCCTGGGTCATGAAGGTTCCCTCACCAACGTGGCTTGGCCTGAAGCTGACGCAAGCAAGGCTGTGGAAAACACCGTCGAAGTCGTGTTCCAGGTGAACGGCAAGCTCCGCGCCAAGGCAAATGTCGCCAAGGACATGGACAAGGCTGCTCTCGAAGCCCTCGCCATGGCTAACGAACGCGTTCAAGAGTTTACTGCTGGCAAGACTGTGGTTAAGGTTATCGCCGTGCCGGGTAAGCTGGTGAATATTGTGGTGAAGTAAAGGTTCGGTTGAGGTGGGGGAGGAATCCCCCTCGCTTCAGCCCCTCCCGCCCTTACAATCAAGCCCGCTTCGGCGGGCTTTTTCTATGCACCCACCCAGGGGCTTCCGCTACCCCCACTGCGGGCGCTCATACGCCGCGCCCGCAACGCCCCGGCTTTATCGCAATATTGTTAAAGTATCTGCTGGAATAAAATCGCACAACCATACTCTTTCATTCCCAATGTAAAAATGTACGCCTGCATCTTCAGCTTTCACCGTATCAATTTGTAAAATAATAGGTGTGGAATCCCGTCTCTTACCAACTTGCGTAGCCATGTCTGTGTCTATGGAAAGATGGACATATTGACGACGCATTGGTTTGAGACCTTCATTAAGGATAGATTTCAGGGCCCTGTGTGTCGTTCCGTGATACAGAATTGCTGGTGGAGTTCCTGCGATTTTCTTGATCATTTGAGGAACGGAATGTCCATACAATGCTCTAATCTTGTTAGCAACAATTTCATGACGTTTCTTTTCAGAAATTTTAATGATGTGTTCAAGATCCGTCAAATCAATGTTGCGCTCGTATTTCTCCGATTCGTTTAGGGCGAATAACAATTGTTCAATAGGAACGAAACCTTCGGCGTCCAATTCGAGCTCGTATTCCCAAGGAGCATGGCGCAGTGCGTAGGAAATTTCCTTGGACAGTTCTGTATAGTTTATGGACATTGATTGCCTGCTTTTTCAAGGTCGTTGTCGTAATACCAACAAGTGGACTTACGATTGCCGTAATCAACCATATAGCGGAAACATTCTCGGGCGGAATGATATGTCACGTTGTAAATACGACCAGTTTTGTTTTTTGCATTTATTTTGACAATGTCATTTGTTAAGAAGGATGGTTTTCCGATAACCTTGAAACCATTCGTTTTGATTTCCAGTTCTGCGTATCCAGTAGCTTCGTTTGTTGATTGAATGACAAGAATGTCTTCTCGCTCTTCAATGACGATGAAGTGCCCGTTCCACCATCCACTTGCGTTCCAATCAATGGATTCTCTAAAAGGAGATTGCACATAATCGTGATTCTCGATACGACCATAAGAGTGAATCATGCTCATTTCTTCCTCCATTTGGATTTTCTTGCAAAGACAGAACTTGGTAATGAAGATAGTATTTTTTCTGCCTCTGGAAGTGATTTTTCATTAGGTTTATAGTGGCCACTATCTGTATCTATATTAAATATTTTACCGTTGCGAATGTCTATCATGCCAGCGCATTTTACCTTTGGATTTTTGCCGCCAATAAGCATCGGATGTGGAGATCGAAGAGTTGGATTATCGGGATTCTCTCGTTTCCCGAAAATTAAGTTTCCCTTTTCGTCGACGACATAAGTGTATTTTCCATTTGCTTTTTTTCCATCCATATACACAGCATTTCCTTTTATTGCATCTTTAAGGTTTGTTGCTGTTGGATTCTTTGGATACCCTTTTTCAGGAATGAGAATGCCGTCCTTTATGTCTTTCTCCTTCATGTTTGCCATAACGCTGTATTTTGAAGCGAAAGGCTGGGATGCGCCTCGCGTTCCGCTGTAGAGTCCGCTTACACTGCTACCCATTTTTGCCTCCTTTCTTGCGAGTAATCCAATCAGGATATTGATGAAATTCTGCATATTTCAGGTAGTGTTCAAATACCTTGTTTGGCATTGCTCCGTGAACAAGAACGATTCTGGGTGTGAGTGTTTGCAGGCATTCATGCAACCCGGCTTCGAAATGATATTTGTCACCTTTAGACTTGATACAGCCATAGGTGCTGATGACGATAATGCTGTCCTTTGGAACTCCGGCAAATGCGATTGCTTCGGGTAGCTTACAATTGGTGTAGGTTTCTTCGTTACCCCATCGAACAAACGGATAAACATTTAGGCCGCGGGACTGGAAATAGTGACCAATGATTCTATTGCGAACCACATTCAGTAATTGTGCGTAGAGAGGCGCGTCTCTATACAATGAACAGTCTGGTGGGAGGACCACGGGAAACTGCCGGAATTCGTTAATGTATTTTTCCGGATCGCGAATTACATCTGCAAACTTGATGTCGTTTTCAAAGAAACCTAGAGCTTCTTTATTTGTAGGCTTTTCATTTCGTCGACTGAAGGGGGTGATTCCGTTTGGGATGATGATAGATTTGGGCTTGTCAAGTGCCGGAACTTCGAATAGCCCATCAAAACGGGCATTTTTTACCAGTTCCGGATTGAAACCGTCGTCTATGGTGGCTTTGTAAAATTTCATAGAAATCTCCTATTACGTAGTTTCAGCAAGCTCCATTCCTGCTTTGATGAGTAAATTAGGAGTTCTGTTTTGAAAATTTGCGTCGGGTTGCAACGCTTTGTTGCAGTATGTTGCAATTAAATTATTAGATTAGAAGATATGGATTTTTCACTATTTGCTCAATTATTAAAACCGCTTTTAGGTAAAGGCCTGAATCAAGACGAGTTTGTTCAAAGCCTGTTCTATGCGATAGTAGTTTTTCCGAATAGTGAGAGCTTTGTTGATCCTCTAGAGAATGTCAAATATTCTATGTACCGTTTATACTTTTCTGGAAGTCGTCGAATCAATGAAATTGCGTATAAAATATGCAATTATGCTGATCGAGAAATTTTCAGGGATTATGTTTTGAAGCAGAATGATGAGGTCCAAACGCAGCTGTGTAACGCGTTTAAGCCTTATATTCGGATTTCGAAGAGAAATGTACCTGAAAAATTAGCAGATTTGTTTTATGAAATAATTTTCAACGCATCAAAAGAAAAGGGAAAACGGAAGAGAATCCCAAAGATGAAATCTAATAAGTTTGCTGATACATCAGAGGATGTTTTGCAAATTAAAGAATCTCTTGGTGAAATTATAAAGGAATTAGTTAAAACTGGCACAAACCCTAAAGAAAGTGAACGCCTGAAAATGCATGCTGTTTGTGTTTCAAACAAAATAACAGATAGTTCTATTTTATGTGAATCGGTTACGCATTATGCTGTTGTTTACTTCAAAACCATTAGAAAACTTTTTAGGAATGTGTCAAAATCAAATAGTATTGATTTTGATGATGTTGCGACTGCTGTAAAATTTGAATATAAAAAATTGAAAAATAAGGGTTTATCTCAGGACGAAATCTACAATGCAATGGTTCAGTGGATTTGCACCAAAACGAATTCTACAAATATTACGGCTTGTTCCGTAATAGTCTCTTTCTTTGTTCAAGATTGTGAGGTGTTTGATGTTGTTGCCAAATAAACTTTGTACATATCAAGAAAGTTCTCTACCTTACTTTATTGCGATTTTAGGGGAACTCAAGAATGCTTCGATGATGCCAAGTGAGCTTTATGAAAGGGTTTTGAAGAAAGACAAAAAAATTGATTTACTGGAATTTGTAGAAATTCTAGATAGTCTTTTTGCTTTGGGAAAAGTTGAAATTGATTTGATGACAGGGGCTTTGAAATATGCTGACTAGAATAGAGTGTGATAAATTTTTAGATGATGGAAAAGGTCGCGAACCCATCGTATTCCACTCGGGTTTGAATGTGATTTTAGGAGGTTCAAAAGCCGACAATGCTGTCGGAAAATCAACATTTTTGCTTGTACTTGACTTTGTTTTTGGGGGTGATTCCTATGTCAAATCAAATAAGATGCTTTTTGAAAGAGTCGGACATCATGAAATCAAGTTTGAATTTGAATTTAGTGGCGAAAAGTATTTTTTCTCTCGCTCAACGCAAAAGGACAAATCAAAAATTGTAAAAAGATTTGTTGGCGAAAATGTTGAAGAGTTGTCTATTGTTGACTATAAAAAACTCTTGCAACGACTTTATTCAATTCAAAATGAAGGGCTATCGTTTAGAGATTTGGTTGGAACTTTCACAAGGGCTGTTGGAAAGTACAATGCTGATTACAGAAATCCGATGCGCTCGGCAAAGGGGGAAACTGGGGAAAAATGTGTTCGTCGTCTTCTTAGAATGTTTAATGCGTATGGACCGATTGAGTCTGCATTGAAAGAAGAAAAAATTGCCGAAGAAAAAAAGGCGATTATGCAAAAAGCGGTAAAATACGACATAATCTCAAAGATTCCCTCAAAAACAGAATGCGAAAAAAATCAAAAAGAATTACTTCGCCTTGAACGAGAGCTAGAGACATTGAAGGTAGAAAATGAATTGGGAATATTAGATGGGAAAAGTATTGATGCAAAACGGATAATTGAACTTCGTAATGAAAAGTCTAGACTTCTGTCCAAGAAATTCAAATTACACAATAAGCTTGAATCACTGAAAGAAAATAAAGAACGCCCGCAAACACTGAAATCACTAGAAAAACTTCAAGATTTTTTTCCTTCTGTGAATGTAAAAAAGATTGAGGAAATAGAATCATTTCACAAAAGTCTTTGTAGTGCTTTGAAATCAGAAACGGAAGAAGTTGAATCAGCAATTGTTGATGAATTGGAAAAAATTGAAGATCAGATTCAAAAAAATGAGGATGAAATTATATCCTTAAATGCTCCTGAAAATGTTTCATCAAAGGTTGTAAGACGGTTGGTTGATTGTGAAATGAAAATTGAAAAATTGAAAAAGCTGACCCAACAATATGAAATGAAGCAGGAATTGGAAACCGCTAAGTGCGAAATTGAGGCGAACCTTGAAAATCTTCAAAAGAGTATTTTTCCTGGGATAGAAAGTCAGATTAACGATCGCGTTGCTGAATTGAACCGATTGATAAAGGGAAGCGAAGATACTCCACCTAAAATTACTATTGAATCTTTAAAAAAATATGTGTATGAAAACGAAAAAAATGATAGTACTGGAGCAATGGTAAGATACCAGAATCTCTTCGACTTTACGATGCTTGAAAAAACATCTTTGCCTTTTTTTGTTCAAGACTCGGCGGACTTGAAGCAAGTGGAAGATGATTCCTTCCTAAAGATCATTGACTTGTACGCAACAACGTCAAAACAAATTTTTATTGCTATTGATAAAACCGAATCCTACACAACGGACGGAAACTTACCGAAGAATATTGAGGATAATATTGTGCTAAGACTTTCCAAGGGTCATGAACTATTTGGCTTTAGCTGGAGTAAAGAAAAAACTTCTGGACAATAGGAATGTTAAAATAAAATGGCTTTGCAAAAGCAAAGCCTGAGAAGGAATGTTTAAATTACAGTTTCTCAATAATCTCCTTCAGATTTTGAGTTTTGATTTGTTTTTCAAAATGCACATTGACGCCAGCCGAAGATAGACATTCAAAGAATTTCTTTGCGGATTCGATTTTCAATTTTTCTCCACCACGAAGATCCTTTTCGGCATCTTTAACATCCTTGCATTCCACAATAAGGTTGAGTTCTTTCTTCCCGTTTCTCTTTACGATATACATAAAGTCAGGGCTGTAGGTTTCTCCAAGAATCGTTGGAATTTGGATTGTTTTTCGAGGAATTTTGCCGAAAACATCTACTCCGTCAATGTCATTTAGTATGTCATCCTTTTCCAAAGGGGAATCGAATGTGATTGCATCGTAGAGGTATTTTTCAGGAACATTACTGCTATCGGTTTGGGTTCCAATAAGTCCCTGTTGAATGAATTTTTCTGCGTTGCCCTTATCATCATTCAATGATGTTTTCTTGATTCTGCTTCGTGCAATTTTCTGATAGCTGAATCGTCCCATAAGATTCTTAATTTTCCAATCGTGAATTACACGGCAGATATTGAAAAGAGACTTCTCGTTGAATAATGGCTTGCCACCATTTTTTACAAAAATGCAAAGAGCCTTGTGCATTTCAGTAATAGGAACAGATTCCTTTGCTTGAACTCGTTGCAGGAACTTACCATAGGGAATGGGCTTTTCAGTTTCGTATGTTTTTGATTTGGAATCTTTCAAAGAAGCAAACCCGTTTTCTGTAACAAGTTCTTGTCTAGAACTTGTTAGAACTGTTTTGCTGAATAGCTCTTGCTTGATAAGTTCCGGCAAAGTCTTGGATAGTTCTTCGTTGATACTCTCCTCAAAAGTGAGCATATAATGCTCGTTCATTTTGAGCCAAAGGTCTTTTAGAACCGAGTAGTTTTTGCTGCGAATACCGATATTTTTCTTTTTGGGTTGTTTATTGCGGTCTACAATTTTTTTCTTTGTGGCACTTTGCCTGAACAAGTCTGGATACTCGCTCTCAAATGCATCTACATTATCTTTGTTGACGGGGTAACCGGGCATGTCATCTTTGCGACGGCCGATGAATTTCTTTCCATAAAGTTCGTCGTATAAATCATCAACGTCAATTCCAAATTTTTCGGCGTAAGCTTGAAGTTGTTCCTCTGTAATAAACATCAACTCGCTACGTTCACCGTTGATTTCCGCAATCAGCTTATTTGCGAAATCCTCTTCCGTATAATCCACAATGTAGTTCAATGTAAATTCTTCATCGGTAATGCGTTTGCCGGACTCGTTTACGGGCAAACGGAGGCCGCGGCCTACTTCTTGAAGTTTACTGATTTCGCTTCCACTGGAACGAAGTTTTGCGATGGTAAATACATTTGGGTTGTCCCAGCCTTCCTTCAAGGTCCATTTGGAGAAAATGAATCGCCTTGGACTGTCAAAAGACAATAGGGTTTTCTTGTCATTCAAAATTTCGTTGACTTGCTTTGAAATTTCTTCGTCGCTAGAGGAATTGTCTTCTGCAAAATATCCACCATGAGCGTCTTCAATATTTTTCAAAGAATTTTCAAGGTAGATTTTGTAATTTTTTTCAGAAGCTTCTAGCTTGGTGATAAATTTCTTCGTTTCTGTTTTTAGAATTTCTTCAAATGATTTCTTGATATAGCCGTTTTTGTCGCGATAGGCAGCGATGTCGTCAATAAAGAATAGGGCCAGCGTCTTGATTTTGTCTTCGCGCTTGTAGTTTTCGCGTTCTGTTTCTAAATGCCGTTGAATGGCCATACGAATCATTGATTCTTGATATGGCGTGGCGTACATGTCTGGTGTGATAAAAGAACCTTCTTTTAAAATTATTCCATTAGAAAGTAGAACGGAATTCTTTGACTCGAAAGAGTCTATTCTTAGATTGCCGAAATCGTCATGAATTTCAGATAGCAACTCGTCTATCGTTAGAGTTTTTTGACGATTCTTATTTGACGCATCTTTCCAGGAGAACTTGATTGTTTCGGATGTTTTTTCAATAGAATCTACACGGACCTTTATATTTTCAGCATCATTAGATTGAGGTAAGTGCTCCTTAGCGATTCCTTTGATGAGATTTTGTTGAAAAGAATCGTATGCGTCGAGATTGTAGACTAGATTTTTGTAATCCTTGACAATTTGCTTTGACTTTCCTTTTCCGATTACGATTTCGGGGTATGTTGCACCGAAACGAATAAGCATTTGAGGACAAAGCTTATTCATGATTGCGTCAATAATTTTTGTTTCAGAAGAAAATCGATGCGGCTCGTCAATGATTACGATGGGTCGAGTTGCCTTGAGAGCGTCCAAAGGACAATAATAATTTCCAATACCATAATCAAAATCGTCCTTTGTGTAATTTGAATTGGTAAGAAGGCTGCTGTTCAACAAAAGAACAGAAATGTACTTGTCCGATTGACCGGGGTTCTGATAAAAACCGGAAACAGCAGAAGGAAACATCTTCCTTTTGCTGGAACTCTTTTGCCCTGAACCTTCGAATAGTCGGATTTCTGTACCGTATTCACAATCTTGCTCGAAATGACGTTTTACATCAGGACTTTTAAGGAAGTTGGCTGCACCTGCTTTAATGGCGAGTCCTGGAACTACAAGGATGAACTTACTGATACCATGTTGTTTGTGCAATTCATACATGGTCTTTGTATAGACGTATGTTTTGCCCGTGCCGGTTTCCATTTTTACATCGATGTAGATGCACGGATTTTCTGCATTGCCAAGTGCGGTTTCTGCAGAAGTGAATCCTTTCATTCCCTTGTCAAAGTCTTTTTGTAGGATCTTAAGGACTTGTTCTAATTTTTTATCTTGGGGATGGAAAATTTTGTTGGAGGCATAGTCCAATGAATTTTCGCTTTCAATTGCGTCGACGACTTGTAGAATCTTGTCAACGGCTCGTTGTTGATGCGGAAGATTTGCTTCGAATTGAAAATCCATGGCGACCTCTTAGTAACGAACTTCCAGTTGAATGTTGATGTCGCTAATTCCCTTGATGTTTGCTTTTAAGGTTTCTAGCATGGTCATGCCAAAACTGTAGCCAAATGCAACGATATGTTTGGGTTTGAAGTTGTTCTCCTCATCGTATTTTTGGAAAAGAGACTTTATACTTTCGTTGCTGATTCCTTCGTCAATAAGATATAGATAATCGTTGATTCGGAATGCCTTGTAGCCCTTTAAATCAATGGTTTCAACTTGGGCGTTGAAGGTGTGGCCATCGTTAACCATCCATGTGGCAAGAACAGTTTCGGTTCCGAATTCCTTTAAAACAGATGCATCGCCAATATTTGTATTTATATCGAACTTGATAATTTTGTCGATGGATTTTTGCGTCGTTTTTTGAATAGTGAAATGTTTGAAACCAAGATCGCCTTCGTAGTCAGGATTTTCTTCCTTGATTTTCTTTGCTGCACGGCGGATTCGTTCCATGCCAATTTGGTCAAGAGTATGAGGCTTGTTTATGGAGTCTAGGAATTTGATTGCGTTTTTGGTAACGGAGTTTTGTTTTTGCTCATCTAGTGCAACATTGAGCTGTACGGCGATAAATTGGACGTTTTTCCCAAAATCCTTGTTTGAATTCATGTTGAGAATTGAGTGTGCTGTTGTGCCACTTCCTGAAAAGAAGTCAAGAACCAAATCATTCTTTTTAAGGGTAAAGTCAATAATTCTTGAAATGAGATTTTCTGGTTTTGAATTGCTGAAAACCTCAATTCCATTAAAAAGATCTTTTACCATTTGACTTGACGCTCTAGTGTCTTCGTATATGACCGATTTGAGTAAGTCGGAAGCAGTTTCTATACGCTTTTTGATGTGGGGTTGTGTTGATTCATCTTCACCCCATACAACTTCCCCTTTTTTCTCATAATCGTTAAAAGTTTCTTTCGGCCATCGCCATCCATTTGTGGGTTTTGGACAAGGCTTCTTTGTAGTGGGGTGTAAAATGTCGTAATTGTAATCGCCTGGTTTTGTATTTGAAGAATTTGATGAACTGCTGAATACTCCTTTTTCATCAACATTGTTGTAGTGAGAAACTTGCGGAAGTTCGTCTTTGTGCTTTTTTATCCAAGATCTTAATTCTTCTTGAATTTTTTCAATATTTGAATATTTGTTCTTCAAAATTTCATATTGATCAATTATTTTTTGCGCGGCGATACTTTTTCTTTTCCATTTACCTTGCTTCATAATGTCTTTGGCGTAGCAAAGCATGTACTCGTGTTCGGTGTTTATTTGCGAAGGATTATTGTCTGTTGCCGTTTCAATAATGAGGTTTCCACAAAAATTCTCTTCTCCAAAAATTTCGTCACATAAAATTTTTAGGTTGGCTTGTTCGTTATCATCGATGCTAATGAAAATGACCCCGTCGTCTTTCATTAGGTCGCGAGCCAGTTTGAGGCGTGGGTACATGAATGTGAGCCAAGCTGCGTGAGATCGAGAAGACTTGCGACTAATCATCTTATGGATTCGTTTTGCCGATTCGGAGTCGGTGTTGAATCCCAATTTTTCTTCAATATCCTTTTCGGTAAAATCAAAGCTGTCGTTATAGACAAAATCGTCTGAACCTGTATTGTAGGGCGGGTCAATGTAGATGCATTTTACTTGACCTTCGTAGGAGCGTCGCAGGTGTTTTAATACTTCAAGATTGTCTCCAGAAAGGTAGAGATTTTCGCTATTTTTGTTTTCTACCTTCTTGTTGTTTTCGTTGTCGGGAATAATAACAGTCTCGGTATCCAGAGAATAAAGAAGCCTTGCGTAGTCTTTGCCTAGAAAATTGAAAGTTTCTCTTTCTTCGGTTACAAGGCTCTTGTCCCCTACGGCTTTTTGCGCCCAATATCGAATTGTATCCACATCAATGGACCCGTCTTTGCCAATTGCATTGGGAATTAGTTTCTTTAATGCCTTATGCAACTCTGCGTTGGCGTTGACTTTCTCGTTTGCTTCCTGGATTTGGCGAATCATTGGTGGCTCCTTCAAAAAATGGGCGGATAAATCGCTTTTATTCTGGAACCTAAATGACCACGAAAAAGGCGTGGTGTCATTTATGCTTACATCGACTGCGGTAACGACCAAGAAACCTTAATCTTCCATAAGCACAAACAACCCACGCCCCAATAGGGACGTGAGCGTCTGCCTTATTCTCGGAAGATTGGAAATTTTGGTCGTTTTTCAGTCGAGAGAATAAGAGCAAATACCCTAAAAACTTGTCGTTTGAAACGGATTAAACGAATCAAACTATGTCAACAAGAATATAAATAAATGCAGTGGTTGAATCTAAAGAATATTCAAAAATATGTTTCGTTTTTTTACTAGACTAGCGAATATTCAATACCTGAATGTGCGTTTTGCGTTAGGGATAGTTACCCGTATGGGCCGAGACTTTAGGCTCGGTGAGCGAAGCGAGTATAGCCCGACCCGGCGGCGGTTTCGTTGTGTGGTTCTCTGGAGCCGGGGAACGCCCAAATGCAAAGGGGCGAACCGTTGCAGAAACTTCCTCGGCTCGGCAATGGGTCCACAAGTGGCCCCGCTGCTCTCGCCTTGCGGAGTTTTCCCCATCATCCACTGGGAAGATGGCGAAATCTCTACCGTCGACGATGCAGAACTCCCCGTGCAGCTGCCGGACCTGCAGGACTACAAGCCGGGTGACGGCGGTCAGTCTCCGCTGGCCAACGCAACCGAATGGCTTAACGTTGTTGACGCCAACGGCCGCAAGGGTGTCCGCGAAACCAACACCATGCCTCAGTGGGCTGGTTCCTGCTGGTACTACCTCCGCTATATTGACGCCTGCAACGGCGACGCATTCCTGGCCAAGGAACTTGAAAAGTACTGGATGCCCGTCGACCTTTATGTGGGCGGTGCAGAACACGCTGTGCTCCACTTGCTGTACAGCCGTTTCTGGCACAAGGTCCTCTTCGACCTGGGCCTCGTCTCTACCGACGAACCCTTCCAGAAGCTCTTCAACCAGGGCATGATTCTTGCCTTCGCTTACGAAGACGCCGCCGGTTCCAAGGTTCCCACCGACGAAGTGGAAGAAAAGAACGGCAAGTTCTTCAAGAAGGGTACCGACATCGAACTGAAGCAGATCGTTGCCAAGATGAGTAAGTCCCTGAAGAACGTTGTGAACCCGGACGACGTGGTTCGCGACTACGGCGCAGACAGCCTTCGTTTGTACGAAATGTTCATGGGTCCTCTGGATGCCGTGAAGCCTTGGCAGACCAAGGGCATCGAAGGCATGAACCGCTTCCTTGCTCGTGCATGGCGCTCTGTAATCGGTGACGAAGATGTTGCTCCTGTATTTGTTGACGAAGCAGCTCCTGAAGATATTCAGAAGATTATGCACCAGACAATTATCAAGGTTACAAGCGATCTTGATAACATGAGCTTTAACACTGCAATTAGCCAGCTGATGATCTTCAACAACGAAATGATGAAGATGGATAAGCGCTATCGCGAACCATGCGAAACATTCGTAAAGCTCTTGCATCCGTTTGCACCGCACATTGCTGAAGAAATGTGGAGCATCCTCGGTCACGAAGGTTCCTTGACAAATGTTGCATGGCCTGAAGCCGACGCAAGCAAGGCTGTGGAAAACACCGTCGAAGTCGTATTCCAGGTGAACGGCAAGCTCCGCGCCAAGGCAAATGTCGATAAGAGTCTGGACAAGGCTGCTTTGGAAGCTCTCGCCATGGCTAACGAACGCGTTCAGGAGTTTACTGCTGGCAAGACCGTCGTGAAGGTCATCGCCGTGCCGGGTAAGCTCGTGAATATTGTGGTTAAGTAAACCCGGCCCCACCCTTAGTGTCATCCCCGACTTAGTCGGGGATTTTTTGTTGATATTTCTGGATTCTCCTGAAAAAACGATATGTATATTTATTCTAGAAATCTTCGTTAATGAAGGTTGGCTCCATGCGGAGCAAAGGGGAGTATGTATGAAAAGATTTATAGTTTCGTTTGGTCTTGCGATTCTTTTTGCGGCCTGTAGTGGAGATAACGTGTGTTCCGTTGACAAGCCTATAGCAAGTGATTCTTCGTCAAGCGTTGCGCCGGTGTCCAGTAGCAACGATGTGGTTAAATCAAGCAGTAGCAACGATGTGGTTGAATCAAGCAGTAGCAACGATGTGGTTGAATCGAGTAGCAGTGCCGATGCTTTGCCAGATACGGTATTGGTGGACGAACGGGATGGTCAAACTTACAGAATCGTTAAAATCGGCGACCAGACCTGGATGGCAGAAAACCTGAATTACGAAACGGAAAGTAGTTTCTGCTATAACGATTCGACGGAGTACTGCGAAACGTACGGTCGCCTCTACACTTGGGCGGCGGCGGTCGGTAAATCAGAAAAGGAATGCGGCAGCAGTTTATGTGGCCTGCCCAGAAGAAACGTGCAGGGGGTATGCCCTGACGGCTGGCATCTGCCATCGCACGAAGAAATGGATGACTTTGTCTACACTGTGGGAAAATTTCCACTTGTAACCGCTATAATCAAGTCGCGGACCGGATGGGACGATGGGTCGAACGGTACGGACGATTATGGCTTTTCCGCACTGCCTGCGGGTTTTCGCAATATTGTAGGGGGATATGCCGGCAAAAACAGTACCTACTTCTGGATGGCTGAAGAGGACCGTCAAGAAACGGCTTATAAGATGGGCGTGATTGATGGCGATCCAACGGCTACTTGGGGAAGTGATAACAAGAAACTCGCGTTCTCTGTACGTTGCATCAAGGACAAGGAACTGACTTTGAAGGATTGGAGCTGGGATGTGCCGAAGGATGTCCGTCTGAATCCGGATGTTGCATACGACAGCGTTAAGGATTCTCGCGATGGCAATGTTTACAAGACTGTAAAAATAGGTGACAAGGTCTGGATGGCCCAAAATCTGAATTATGCCGACAGCGTGAAAACCCCTAGCTTGAAAGGCGCAAGTTGGTGCATTGACAATGATACTGCCAACTGTAATGTGGCTGGACGCCTCTACTATTGGGAGGCCGCCGTGCAGGGCGCTTGCCTTGACGGTTGGCATTTGCCGACAAAAGAGGAGTGGAGCGCATTGATTGATACCCTTGGGGGCGCTGTGTCGGCGGGTAAACGCCTCAAGTCCATCACCGGCTGGGATAAAAACGGCAACGGCGTTGACGATTTCGGCTTCTCAGCTTTACCGGCAGGGAAGGCTTCTTCTGCGCCTTTTTATGGATTGTCATTCAGAGATGATGGCGTGGGGACTCTTTTCTGGAGTTCTACAGAAGGCGATGACGTCGGCGCATACGGTGTATCGTTGTGGAATTATTCTGATGTGGCTGATTTGGATTACTTCTTCAAAGATCTCGGGTCATCAGTCCGTTGCGTGAAAGATTCTGAATAAACGCGAAAGGTCCAATGAAAAAAGGCCGCGATATCTCGCGGCCTTCTCTAGTCTCTCGTCAGCGGTAGTGCGCAGTTTTGTCCTGCGCCTAACCACTTGATGAGAGCGTCGTGAAGTAAACCACGACAACTCCATTTAAAAAGACCGTAGTTTCATCGCTACGGTCTTTTTTGCTTTATCTTAAAATCTTTAGTTCAAGACAACTTTTCTTGTGTATCTTGCGTTTGCGCTTTTGGCGATGACGGTGTATACACCTTTGTTGCCGTTGTTCCACAAGAATTCACGGCCATAGGCGCTTGCGACCTTGTGTCCGTTCATGTCGTAGATTGTCCATGATGCTGATTCCTGGACCGAGAAAATAATGGAGCTGCCGCTATAGGCGTAGCGAATGCCTTCGCGGGAGTTGGAACGGGCGAGATCGCCGATAGACGTTTTCTTCATGAGGCTTGACGAATCTCCCGGCGTAGCTGCCTTGGGATTATCGATGGCGTCGATGACGTTCATGAATGTTCCGCTTAGCATCGATGCGCCGAACCAGGCGAGGAACTGATCGAAATACATTTCGTTGTGGAGCGTGTCTTCGATTCCGCCGGTAGGATCGACGGCGTTTCCAAAGTAATCGCCGCCTTCGTAGAATTTGCCGAGTTCTTCGCTGAAGGCGATACGGTCTGCGGATTCACCGACGGCAAGCGCTGCGGTTGCCCACATGCCTATGGTCAAGTGGCTATGCTCGCGGCGGTAACGCCAAGTGTTTTCGTTTTCGCTGTCGTTAAAATCAGTCCAAATGTCATCGGCGGGCAAAAGTTCACCGGCATTTTCAATCTGGTAGAAATTCGAGGCTGCAGCACCACCCTTGCTGTTGATGAATGCGAGCGAATTCTTGAGGAAGTCTTTGGCGCGCGATTCATCGAACCATACGGCGTCAATAGCGACTCGCCATAAGATACGGATAGCATCTTTGAAGAATGCGCGGCTGTTAAAGTAAGCGTTGTATCCGAGGCTTCCTGCCCAACCGCCATCGGGCTGCATCCAGTCGGGAATCATACCCATGCTGTAGCCGGGGCTTTTCGACAGAATCTCATAAGTCTTCTCAACCACTTTATTCCAGCGATCGCCATTGCTGTCGAATTTGGCGAAAATCTTATACCATGCCGGTGAGAAATATCCGGGATTTACAAAACTTTCTCCACCCCAGCCTGCGCCCGGAGCCAAAATTCCGCTGCTAGTAACCTGTTTGGTACTCCACATGCAATCGAGAATTGTTTTGGCGTGATCGGCGTAGCCATAATTAAATTTGGTCGAAGTGTACGGTTTCCATACACCGGCAGAGACGAGTTTGTCTGCAAAAATCAAGGAGAGCGCTACGTCTTCTTCGGCGTCAGTGGCTGCACCCCCGCCGGCGATTTTTCCGTCAGGTCCCATTTGCCAATTGTAGTAGCAAGTGCTCCACATTGTTTCGTTGGCGGCTTCCCAAATGCTGTTGAAATGCTCTTGGTCGTTTGCGTACAAGGCAACTAGCATACCGTATCCGACGGCTTCGCTCACGGCGTCGCCCGGCGTTTCGCTTTTGGGGCGGTGAATGAGTCCCTTGCCAGCGGAATAGGGATCGATATTCCGGCGCACAAGTCCCTGCCAAGTGCTGTCAAGAGCGGCCTTCCAATAGGATTCGTCAACTTTAGGTTGTGCGTTGGGGAGGTCTAGCACTGCGAAGGAACTACTGAATGCTCCAGCAATGCAAAGGGGCAAAATTTTTGATAACTTCATAACATCTCCTAAAGACCCAAGCAATCTCCCTTTTTCAAATATATATAAAAAAGCGCAGTCAAAAAACTGCGCTTCTTTTGTTCGATTCAAATCTCTTATTCTTTAATGCACCTTACACTGCAGCTCAGATATGCTTTTTGCCTGGTGAGGACAAAGTTTCCGCTGTTCTCTCCGCTAAGCCTGTAGACGTAAGCGGATGAGTCTGCGTCAGAATAGTCTTGGCTGCACAAGTTGGTGCTAGAACGCCATCCGTTATAGCTGCCCTTAAGACTGCGGCCCCCAGCAAGATAAAGCGAGAATCCGAGCAGGTCTTCGCCGGGCGTGAAATTCTTGGTCTTGAAAATCTGGGTGTCCATCTTGTTCTTGAACCAGGTCTTTCCGAATTTTTCGAGCTTTTCAAGTTCCTCGTTGGTGGGAACGCGGAAACCTGTGGGGCAAATGTTATCTACCTGCGCGTTTTCGCCGAGGATTACATCCCAGCGGTACAGACGTCCGAAGTTTTCACAATACTTGAGGCTGTCTTCGGGACACCAGCTAGAGTCAATTGCCAAGTTCATATTTTCCGAAAGCCAAATCTGGTCGCCAATGCCGATGGTTCCGTATACGGTTCCGTCGCGTTCGTCTTCGACGGTGCCAGTTACCAAGGAGTCACTGGCGAAATGCCAGGCAAATCCGTTACAGCTGTAAATGGAATTCTGGTAGGAGTAATAGCCTTTGTGTTCAGCTTTACAGGGGTGGCCCATGATCATGTCGAATTCGGCTGCAACGCTGATTTCGCCCTTGTAGCACAGGTAATAGATGGTCGTGTCGATTTGGCCTTGATGGAACGATTCTTCGTCCTCGCCACAGGAAATTAGTTTTGCTTCTTTATCTAGCAAGGTTTCTTCATGCGGTTCCTCAGGACCAGTCGGCATGATTACGGTGTATCTGCCTTCGTAGCAAAGAACCTGTACGGTAGAATCCATGAGGCTCGGGCGCCTTGTGTAGGCGGAGTCGCATTCGATTCCTTGCGAGTAATATTGTTCTTTATTTGCCGTATTCCAAAATAACTGGTAGCCTAAATCTTCGCATATTCTATAGGGTGAGTAATAAGTAGCACTATAGGAATTATCGGATTCTTTGAGGACTTTTCCCAAGTTTGAGGTGATGCAGGGGACGCTCTCTAGCATGCTGGGAGAAATCCATTTGCCCTGAACGGAGTCGTAGGCGTACATACGATCTTCGTTTACGCTGCCTACTCGTAATTCACCATCGTGGCCCGGTTCCCAAGTGTAGGTGTCCTCGAAAGTTGTGCCGGGACTGTACCAGCCGAACTTTTCGGAACAAATGAATGGGTGCTTGTAATACTTGCTGGTGGAATCCTTGATTACTCTGATAGTGTCGATATTCTTGCTTGAACATTCGCCAAATCCGTAGATACGCCCGTAAATACCGGTAGTAATAGGTCTTTCGGGCCTGGGGGTGGGAATGTCACTTGAATATTCGTACATGTAACCGTTGGCAAGATGGTCTGCCATATAAATCATTAAGGAGTCGTCCAGTTTGCCGTTTTCTGCAAAGACGCTGGGTGCGTCACTATTATACTGCAAGGAGGTAGACTGTATGACTTGCAGGATCATCGTTGCTACGGAATCTTTTTCATCGTTGGGAATCTGATTAGAAATTTTCAACTTGGGAATATCGTTGAATATTTCTTTCAAGATTTCGCTTTGCGCCTGCTTTTCGGCGGAATCTGCGGCCACGCCGTCTTTTATAAGCTTGAGGATTCTTTTATATTCGAGAGTGGTGAGCACGTTCAAGTATGCCGTGTCGGTGCGACTCAAATCTACGAAGCTCCATACGGGCGTCGCTGCATACTTTTTGTAGTCGATTTTTAAAAGGGCGTAAGGCGTTTTAAGTTTCAGGTTCTTGAATTCGAATGCGCAGGAATCGCAGGTCGATTTCTGCATGAATTCGCGACCCGTAGGACTCATGGAGGTGTCAATTTCAAGGACGTTCGCCTCGTTCCATTTTGAGTGATCGTAGATAACCGTAAACAGGGCTTTTTCGAACAGCGCTGCCGGTTCAGTGTTCAGCGAATCTGATGTGCTCGATGAATCGGCCTTGGATTCGGAGCTGTTCTTGTCATCTTTATCGCTGTTGCCGCTACTGCTGCTGAGTTCGGAATCTTTAGAGGAATCGTCTTGCGGATCGCTAGAGGAATCGTCGCCGCAACCGAACAAGAAAAGGCTGCTTGCCAAAAGGATTGCAAAAATGTTCTTGGTCATTTCGTTCTTCTCCCCTTAATTTGTTTGCCCGGCAGAAACAATGTGTTCGTCGCATTCGGTCATGTCTTTTTCTAGCCAGTAGCTACCGTCGCAGTAGTAGCATTTTTTGCCGCTCTTGCCGTAGAGGCCTCTTGTTTCTTTGACGCAGGCAAGCTTAAGTCCGGTTGCGATGTTGTCTGCCTGTAGCCACTGGGGAGTTCCCTGGAAAGTTCCCCAGTAGTAATAAGTATCTTTGCAGTAAGGCGCCTCTGTCAAGTGCCCTGCAATGGTGTCACCTACGGTAGAATTCAGAACAATTTCATCGAGTTCCGTGCAAGAATAGGGATCGTGCCATTTCTTGGTAGAGTCGCAATACATTACGTCCTTGCTGTTGAATGCGGCGGCCTTGATTTCGTTCTTGTTTTCGTCGGTGCATTCGCCAAAGTTGTATTTTGCGACCCAGAGTTGGCTGAGGTATTTCTTGGCGTCGGTGATGATAAAGTGGTAACCGTATCTTCTGGAATTCTCCGTAATCTTCCAGCAGTCTTTGCTATTGGCGGCGTTATAAGCCTGTTGCCATAATCTTCCTGTAATAGAATCGGTCAGAACTTCATTGTCAAGCATGCTGTCGAAGTAGGCGTCCTCGTGGACATAGGCGTCGGCAAGAACGGTGGCGCCTAACAGGTAGTAGCTTTCCTTTTGTTCTGTTACCAAGTTCAGCTTGTTGAAATCCGTATGCAAAGTATCAAGCATCAAGAGTGCAGAAATTTCAGATTGAACTGCAGACATGGCGGAATCGAAGGAATAGCCTTTGTCAATATAGCGGGGAAGTCGCTTCGCCTGCATTAGCGTCAAGATATTCAGGTTAATTGTATCGCCTTTGCGCACGTCGGCGTAGGCTTCGATCGCTCCGAAGAAATTGCCTCCTCTTTCGATGTAATCGTAGCAAACGGCATTGAACTGGCCAATGACTTCGATATGGACGTACGGCTGAGTCAGCTTGACATCAGGAATGAGGAATAAGCCCAAAGTATCGATAATGGCGGAACGGTGGACGATTCCGGTCTGTGCAAGGGTGCTGTCAAGTTCGCGCAAAACGACTTCGCTTCCGAGAGTATATTGACCGCGGTTGACGTAGCCGAGAATGTTATGGGTGGTTTCAGTGGTTGCCTCTGAATCAGGAGCGCTGACAGTAGAGTCGTTAGGAACCTTGGCCGTAGAGTCGGGCTTCTCGTTGGTGGTGGAATCGCTGTCCGGCGTCGAGCTTGCGGTTGTATCGGCGGGAATCGGTTCTACAAGATTCACTTTTTCGGGAGTGCTCTCGCTACAAGAACACATGAAGAAACCCGTCAGCGTAAAGGCGACAAATGCAGCTGCGATTTTAGTGGTAAAATTCTTGCCTATGGTCATAGCAGGCAAACTCCTTTCTTAGCGTCCCAATGTAAAAATTATAACAAATTATGCGAAAAATGCTAGTGCGTATGAAAAAAAGACCGCGACTTTTAGTCGCGGCCTTTTAAATTTGGGGAGCGGCTTACCCGCCCTTCAGATTACTTCTGATGAGCCTTGTACCACTTGATGAGACCGTTGGTGGAGCTGTCGTGGTTCAGTTCAGCGTCAGCCTTGGCAAGTTCCGGAAGGATCTTCTTGGCGAGCTGCTTGCCGAGTTCAACGCCCCACTGGTCGTAGCTGTTGATGTTCCAAATCACGCCCTGCGTGAAGATCTTGTGTTCGTACATGGCAATGAGGGCGCCGAGCGTTTCCGGAGAAACGTAGTCCATCATGATGGAGTTGGTCGGCTTGTTGCCTTCGAATACCTTGTGCGGAGCGAGGAATGCGATTTCTTCTTCGCTCTTGCCGTCCTTGCGGAGTTCTTCCTGGGCCTGGGCGAGGGTCTTGCCGTTCATCAAGGCTTCAGGCTGTGCAAAGAAGTTGGAGAGGAGCTTCTGGTGATGGTCGCCGACCTTGTTGTGGCTGTTGGCCGGGGCGATGAAGTCGCACGGAATCATCTTGGTGCCCTGGTGGATCAGCTGGTAGAAGGCGTGCTGGCCGTTCGTACCCGGTTCGCCCCAGAGGATCGGACCCGTCTGGTAGTTCACGCGCTTGGAGTCGCGGTCAACGGTCTTGCCGTTGGATTCCATGTCGGCCTGCTGGAAGTAGGCAGCGAGGCGATGCAGGTACTGGTCGTACGGGAGCATGGCGTAGCTGGAAGCGCCGAAGAAGTTGTTGTACCACACGCCGATGAGGGCGAGGATAACGGGGAGGTTCTTGTCGACCGGAGCGGTCTTGAAATGCTGATCCATTTCGTAGGCGCCCTGGTGGAGTTTCATGTAGTTGTCGAAACCGATGCGGAGAGCGATCGAAAGACCGATGGCAGACCACAGGGAGTAGCGGCCACCCACCCAGTTCCAGAATTCGAACATGTTGGCGGTGTCGATACCGAAGGCGGACACGGCTTCGGTGTTGGTGGAAAGTGCCACGAAGTGCTTAGCGATGGACTTTTCGTCGCCGTTGAAGGCCTTGAGAACGGCAGCCTTGGCGGTTTCGGCGTTCGTCATGGTTTCAAGAGTGGTGAAGGTCTTGGAAGCAACGATGAAGAGCGTTTCTTCGATGTTCACCTTCTTGAGCGTTTCGGCCATGTGGGTGCCGTCGATGTTAGAAACGAAGTAGACTTCCGGAGAGTATTCGCCAGCAGCCGGCTTGTCGGCATACGGCTTCAAGGCTTCGGTCACCATCACGGGGCCGAGGTCGGAACCGCCGATACCGATGTTCACCACATACTTGATGGACTTGCCGGTGTGGCCCTTCCACTTGCCGGTACGCACGAGCTTCGTGAATTCTTCCATGTGCTTGAGCACGGCGCGAACTTCGGGCATCACGTCCTTGCCGTCGACGCAGATCGGATCGTTACCCTTGTAGCGGAGAGCGGTGTGGAGCACGGCGCGCTTTTCGGTGGTGTTAATCTTTTCGCCGGCAAAGTACTTGCGGCGCATGTCTTCGAAACCGGCAGACTTCAGGAGGTCCTGGAGCTTGGCCATGGTTTCGTCCGTGATGATGTTCTTGGAGTAGTCCAGGAAGAGGCCGCAGGCTTCGGCGCTGAACTTTTCGGCACGAGCCGGGTCCTTTGCGAAGAGTTCCTTCATGTGCCAGGTCTTGGCAACTTCGGCGTGGGCCTCGAGGGCCTTCCATTCCTGAGAATCAGTCAGTTTCGACATAGATTAATCCTTTCCGCTGCGCGGTTATTTGTTGCGTGGGTAAAAATAGAAAAATTTTTATATACATTTAGTGTCATGGATACTTCAATTCTCGACAAAGCGATTGTTTTTGCGGTCAAGGCACACCAGGGAGCGGAACGCAAGGGGAAGGGCTTCCCGTATATCGTCCACCCGATGGAAGCCGTCTCGATTGCTGCTACCATGACAAACGACCAGGAGCTTCTGGCCGCCGCTGCATTGCATGATACCGTAGAAGATACGGCGGTTACCCTCAAGGACGTGGAACGGGAATTCGGCAAGCGCATTGCGGAACTTGTGGAGGCGGAATCGGATATTGAATTTGAAGGCAAGAGCCGTCAGGAAAGTTGGCGCCTTCGCAAAGAAGAAGCCATTGAACGTTTGTCTTCGGCGACTAACGAAGTCAAAATCGTAGCGATTGCAGATAAATTAAGTAATATCCGCGCCATCTACCGCGATTACCAGGCGATTGGCGACAAGGTATGGGACTTGTTCTGCGTCAAGGACAAGGCTTCGCACGAATGGCATTTCCGCGGGCTCGCACGTGCGCTCTCAAGCCTCAAGGGAACATTCGCATACGACGAATTTGCAGAAACAATCGAAAAAGTATTCAAGAAATAAGGTGTGTCATGGACGCGGAGAAGAAGGAATACAATTTACCGCCTAAAGAATCGCTGATTCTGGAAGAGTACCGCGAGCAGCGAATTGTATTTGAAAAGCTGTTGAGAGTTGTCAAGCGAACCCTTCGCGAAAGTATTGAAGAAAATAAAATCTACATCAATGCAATCGAAGGCCGCGTCAAGGCAGAAGACAGCCTTGCGGGCAAACTTGAACGTAAGACGGGCAAGTACAATTCGCTTGCGGATTTGACCGATATTTTGGGAGTCCGCGTTATTACCTTCTATAGCGATGAAGTCGATAAAGTTGCCGCTCTCGTGAGTCGCCTTTTTGAAATTGACTGGGACAATAGTATCGATAAACGTAAGATGCATGAAATTCACAGTTTCGGCTACAATTCTCTGCATTATATTTGTCGCTTGCCTAAAGAAAAGTATTTTGATCCTGAGTTTCCGCAAATGAACGAGATTCGTTTTGAGGTGCAGATGCGCACGGCCTTACAGCATGTGTGGTCGGTGCTGGATCACGATACGGGTTACAAGTCGGGTTTTGAAGTCCCCAAGGAATACTTGCGCAATTTGAACCGCCTCGCGGGAATGTTGGAACTGGTCGATGAGCAGTTCTGCCTAATTCGTTCGGGTATCAATGATTACCGTCGTCATGTGCAGTCCCTGGTGAGTTCGGGCAGTTTTGACGAAGTGGAACTGAATGGCGATTCCTTTGGCAACTATTTGGAACTTCGTCCTTTCGATTCGCTGAACAAGCGTATCGCCTCTATTAACCAGGCCGAAATCCACGAGACGTCGCTTTCGCGGTTCTTGGCGGTGTTCGTGTCGTTTGGATTTACGACTCTCGGCGACATTGACAGAATGATAAAAGGAAATATGGAAGATGCATACCAGTTAGCGGCATTCCAGCTGGCGGGTACTGATCTTGATATCATCAATTCTTCTCTCGGTGTAATCGCCCTTTGCTCCGTGTATGTGCTCAAGCAAGGTGGTAGCGTGCTGGAACTGACTCGTTTCCTGGAGACCTTGAATGGGGAATCTGCGGGCAACAGGCATCGTGCTGAAGGTCTTTTCCGTGTCGCTCAGAATTTGCCGTTTATGAAGAAATGATCAGTAGATAGTAGGAAGTAGACGGTAGACAGTAAAAGTCCTCGACAGCGATGCCGAGGACTTTTTGCTTTTTGAGGGAGTCAAATTTTAGTTAGCCGGAGGCGGAGGAGGCGGGTTGCCGTGTTCATGACCGCCATGGGGGCCGTGGTGCGGTCCGTTCTTCATGCGCTCCCTAAAGTTCTTCATCTGTTCCTTGTGGAATGCGTTGAACTTTTCAAGCTGTTCGGCGGTCAAGATCTTGCCGAGAGCTGCCATTCCGTTAATGCGGTGTTCAAGCAAAGCCTTGTCTGCTTCAAGCACCTTTGCCTTGGCGGCTTCGATACTTGCTTCATCTCTGCTTTCAAGAGCGGCACCCAGGGCCTTTTCGGCTTCGTGCTTTTGCTTGCGGAGTTCCCTGAAAATGGAATCTCCTTTAGCGCGGCTAGCTTCAATAGCGGCCTTCTGTTCCGGCGTTACCTGCAGCAAGGAATCCATGGCAGCGGGGTCCATGCCCCCCTTGAATTTGGGACCATGGCCTTTGTCGATGTCGCCATGCGGGCCCTTGTGACCGTGCTTGGCGCAGTTCGGGCAATGGCAGGGCTGTCCGTTTTTTTCGCAAGAGCAGGGTTCTCCCTTTACGCAATCGCAGGGAGCGCCCGGAGCATGCATGGCGCTGTGCTCGCAGGGCATGCCGCCGCCTTTTTTGCAGCAAGACATTTCTGTCTGCTGGCAACAGCAGCCGCCGTTAATGTGGAGGTTGCCCAGGAAAAATCCCAGGGCGAGGGCAAGTATTGCAATGCTTGCCGCGAAGAGTTTGTTTCCGTTCATTGTGTTACTCCTTGGTTAAATAGCTAAAGCCGACGGTTTCTTCCAGAGTTTCGAATTCGTCGCTGGTGGAATTTCCGAGGCTAGAATACCAGCTCAATACTTCGGACGGTGCAGAGCTGTTGATAGAAACGTATTCGGTAGTATTGGCCCCAGTCTGTTCGATGTTTTGCGTCATCGAAGGCAAAAGGGCGGTAAGTGCCACAAGTGCAATGCTTGCGGCCAGCGGAATGGCGCTGTACCAAGTCTTGATTGCAATGATATTCTTTTGGGCGGGTGCTTTCGAGGCTTCCGCGTCCAGGCGGGCGCAGACTTTTGCCCAGGAATCTTCCCGGGGGGTAAGCCTTTCAAGCTTCGAAAAATCGATTTTGTTAGGCATGGTTCTTACGCTCCTTTAAATAGTTCTTCACAAAGTGTCTTGCGCGGCTAAGCCTTGCTTTAATGGTTCCTTCGGGCATCTTGTAGATTTCGGCGAGGTCCTTTACATCCAAGTCTTCGGCATCCTTGAGCCAGAGCATACTGCGGGTTTCTGCCGGGAGTTCCGCTAGGCCCTTTTCTAGAAGTTCTGCGTCGAAGTATTCATTTTTGGCGTCGTCTTTTCCAAGTACCTCTTCTATAATGACATCAAGCTTTTCTTCTTCGAGTTCGCGGTGTCGCTTTTGGGCGCGCAGCTTCATGAGGCAGGCGTTTACCGTGAGCCTATAAAGCCATGTCCCGAGGGCCGATTCGCCTCGAAAGCCTTGGACGGCTTTGGGGGCTTGCACAAAGACATCCATCAGAATGTCTTCGGCCTCGTCGCGGTCCTTCATCATCCTAAAAGCCAAATTCAGCACGTTCGCGCTGTGGGCCTGCCAAAGCAGGCTTAGAGCTTCGCGGCTGCCGCCTTTAAGGTGTTGAAGTATCACTTTTTCGTCCATTGTACCCTTTAGATGCCCTAAAAGTTGCATCGGTTGCATCTTTTACGAAAAATAATTATAAAAATGTGCGTTTTCTTGCGTTTTTCTATATTTCACGCGGATGTTCAAGATTTTGCTGGACAAGTTGAAGGAGGCGTTCGCCTCGGTTTTACCGGTTACGCTGATTGTGCTTGCGGTGTCGTGCACGCCGCTTGTTACGCTGTCATTCAAGCAACTTGTTGTTTTTACGATTTGTGCGGTATTTTTGATTGGTGGCATTGGGCTTTTTAACCTGGGTGCCGACCTTGCCATGACCCCGATGGGCGAACATGTAGGTTCGGGCCTTACTAAATCTCGTCGTTTGCTATTGCTTGTTTCGGTATGCTTCGTGATGGGTGTGCTCATTACGGTTGCAGAGCCCGACTTGTCGGTTTTGGCAGAGCAGGTAAAGAATGCTGTCGAGCCGGCACTCCTGATTACAACGATTGGTGTGGGTGTCGGCATATTCCTGGTGATTTCGATTGTAAAGATCGTGTTCAAGAAAGACCTTTCGACAATCATCATCTTTTTCTACCTCGTGTTGTTCATGCTCGGCATGGTCATGGTCACCTTTGGCAAAGACATGTTCGTGCCCCTGGCGTTTGATTCCGGCGGTGTGACCACGGGTCCGATTACCGTGCCGTTTATAATGGCTCTTGGTGTGGGTGTGGCCGGTGCCATTGGCGGTAAAAACGCAAACGAGAACAGCTTCGGTCTGATTGCCCTTTGCTCGGTGGGCCCGATTATTGCGCTCATGGGGCTTGTGATTTTTTCGAAGGGCGACTTGGCTTACCAGCTTTCGGAGTCTGCGTACTCGATTGATGCGAACTTAGGTATAAACTTCTTGCCTGCCATTTTGCGTGTCGTTAAAGAAGTAATCGTGGCCCTTGGCCTTATTGTCGTTTTCTTCATGTTACTTCAGCTGACGGTGTTGCGTCTTTCGTGGGCAAAACTAACTCCGATGGCCTTTGGCATTGTGTATACGTTCGTGGGTCTCGTGGTGTTCTTAACGGCAGTTGCCGTCGGATTCATGCCAATTGGCTTTGAACTGGGCAAGCAGCTGTCGGCCATGCCTCGCGCGCTGGTGATCGCCGGTTTTGTCCTTGGCCTTGTGGTGGTGCTTGCAGAACCTGCGGTGCACGTGTTGAACAAGCAGGTTGAAGAAGTGACTGGCGGCCTGGTGACCAAGCGTTCCATGTTGATTGCTCTTTCGGTAGGTGTGGGAATTTCGATTGGCCTTTCGATGATCCGCATTATTGTCGGGTTCCCGATTATTTATTACCTGATTCCGGGTTACTTTATTTCGCTCGGGCTTTCGTTCTTTGTGCCTAAGCTTTATACCGCGATTGCGTTTGACTCGGGTGGCGTGGCGAGCGGTCCATTGACCTCTAGCTTTATTCTGCCCTTGGCAATTGGTGCATGCGCGGGCCTGCGTGACGGTGGCGATTCTATTTTGAATTATGCTTTCGGTATTGTCGCGATGGTCGCGATGACGCCCTTGATTACCATCCAGGTTCTTGGCTTCAGGGCCATTGTTTCGACGGTGGTTCGTAATCGCATGATGATGCGTCGCATCCAGGATGCCGACGATGAACAGATTATTGACTTTATGTAGGGGGCGTTGTGGAACTGGAAAAGAAAATCAGGAATAGGGTCTTGCGCACGAATACTCGTGCGAAGATTTCCATGAACCGCCTCAAGATTTTGATTACGGTGGTGGGCCGTGCCAAGGCGGACTTTTACATGGACCACATCCAGTCTTTTGGCGTGAACATGCAGATGGTGCTATTCGGCCAGGGGACTGCCCCGCGTGAAATTGCGACAGCCATGGGCCTTGCCGATTCGGACCGCGCCGTGATCATTAGCGTGATTGGCGAAAACAACCTGCGTGCAGCCCTCGACAGCCTTGCCGAAAAATTCAATACGATTGTGGGCGGCAAGGGCATTGCCTATACGATTCCGATGGCAAGCATTATCGGCAAGTCCATCTTTAACTTTTTAAGCGACAACCGCGATGCGGTACGGAGAAACGAAAAATGAGCGGATTCAATCACGAAGTCATCTTTTGTATTGTGAATACCGGATTCTCTGAAACCGTGATGGAAGCGGCGAAGGATGCCGGTGCCCGTGGCGGTACGATTCTGAATGCTCGCGGTACGGCGAACAAGGAAGCCGAGTCTTTTTTCCATATCGCGATTCAGCCCGAAAAAGAAATCGTCATGATTCTGGTCGACGCCAAGATCAAGGATGCCGTTTTGCATGCTCTTTACCAGAAGGCGGGACTTGACACCATGGGTCAGGGAATCGCGTTTTCGCTCCCGGTCGACAACGTGGTAGGCCTTACCCCGTGGAAGGCCGAAATCAAGGCTGCCGAGGTTGCTGCCGAAAAAGCGGCTGAAAAAGCCGAAATTGCCGTCGAAAAAGCTGAAAAGAAGTAAAAAACGCGTTTGTTCAAGTTATACGACCAAACTAAATACTTCCTACTTCCTACTGTCTACTTCTTACTATAATTAGGATATGAATATCCTAGTCTATTTCCTGTTTGCCCTGTCCGGGTTTGCGGGCCTGATTTACGAAGGCTCGTGGGCTCGCTACCTTAAACTCTTCTTGGGGCATTCTAGCTACGGCCAGGTGCTCACGCTCTGCATTTATATGGGCGGCCTAGCCATCGGTAGCTTTGTGGCAGGCAAGATGGTGGTGCATACCAAGCGTCCGTTGCTAGGGTATGGTATTGTAGAACTTGCCATCGGTATTGGCGGGGTGGCTTACCATCCGCTGTATAATTGGCTGACAGGTATTTTCTACGATTCCGAATACACGGCATCTTTGACTAGCCGCGGAGCTGAAATTGCCAAGGTAATTTTGGCGACGGGCTCTACACTTCCGATTGCGATTGCGGTGGGTATGACCTTCCCGTTCATTGCGGCGGGTTTGATGCGCAAGAGCGGTGCCGAAGTTTCGCTCCCGATGCTTTACTTTACGAACAGTTTGGGCTCTGCCATCGGTATTCTGGCGACCAGTTACTTGCTGATTCCTGAAATCGGTAACCATGCTACCTTGTGTGTGGCGGCTTCTATCAACTTCTTGCTGGCGGCAGTATTCAGCTTTATCGGCGTGACGACATCGCCGGTGGCGCCTAAAGATGAAGATGCACCTGAAGTTCATGACGAAGACTACGTGGCCGAACATAAGCTTGCCATGCCGCCGAAGAACACTTGGTTCTGGATTGCGGCGATTACGGGCCTTACTTCGTTTGTCTATGAAATCGTCTGGATTCGTTTGCTGTCGCTGTTGCTGGGTTCTTCGAGCCATAGCTTTGACCAGATGCTTTCGGCCTTTATCTTGGGGCTTGCGCTGGGTTCTGCGGTAAGCGGCAAACTGCTTAAGAAAGATAGCTTGATTGTGCTTTCGATGGCGCAGATTTTCATGGCGTTCTTCGCGCTTTGCACGCTGTACTTCCATCAGCCTTTCTGGGGCATGATGAACGAGGCGAACCAGATTTTCAATCCGACGTCTGATGGTTACGTTTGCTGGAGCCTGTTCAAGTATGCGCTTTCGATGCTGTGGATGATTCCTACGAGTTTCTTTGCGGGCATGACGCTCCCGCTGATTACGTTGATTTTGACTCGCGCCTTCAAGAGCGAAGCCCCGATTGGCAAGGTCTACGGCTGGAATACGCTGGGCTCTATCATCGGTTCTGCAGGCGGTGGCCTTGTGCTGTTGCCGCTCTTGCAGCTCAAGGGCGCTCTTGTGACGGCTGCGTTGCTTGACTTTGCAATTGGCTTCTTGCTGCTGGTGATTTACCGCAAGCGCTTCCGCTACAGTGTGATGTTCTATATCATGGTGTGCGTGATGATTATGCCGGCGCTCTTTATAAAGTTCGATCCGTCGCTTATTACTTCGGGCGTGTTCCGCAGCTACAAAAATATGCATCCGAATGAAAAGATTCAGGTGATTGACGGAAAGACGGCAACCATCAGCTTCCACGAATCGCCGGTGCATTACTACGTGAAGACGAACGGTAAGGCCGACGCGAGCATGAGCAAGAACCGTGAGGCTCCAATCTCAAGTGATGAACTGACGCAGGCCGCAACAGCCTTCATGCCGATGGCTGTAAAGACGGAGCCGTACGACGCTGCAATGGTTGGCTTCGGTAGCGGCATGGGTGCCCATTATTTGCTCGCCGACCCTCTGCTTAAGGATTTCGATTGTGTAGAAATTGAGCAGGCGATGATGGATTTGGCGAAGGGATTCTACCCGTGGAATTACCGCGGCTACGATGACCCGCGCATTCACATCTTTATTGACGATGCGACGACGTTCTTCCATACGAACCGTCGCAAGTACGATATGATTATCAGCGTGCCCTCTAACCCGTGGGTGAGCGGTGTGGCTGGGCTTTTTGCTCATGAGTTCTACGCCAAGATGCGCCGTTACATGCGACCGGGCGCCCTTTGGGTGCAGTGGATTCAGACTTATGAATTTAACGACCTGATGTTCCTGAATATTCTGAAGGCGCTTGATACGGTATTCCCGTACGTTAGTTTGTATAAATCCACCGATGAGCCCGACATCATCATGATTGCAAGTGATGAACCGGTGATTCAGAAAGGCATCGGGCGTTTCTCTACCGATACGGCATTAGTGGCTGAATTCAACCGCATTCACCGCGATCCGGAATTCTTTGGCGAAAGAAACTTCCTCTTCACCAATAAGATGGTCAAGTCTCTGCTTGAAGGCGTGAAACCGAACAGTTTGTTTATTCCGATGGTTGACAACAAGGCCGAAGAAGCCCGCTTCGTTCATTCCGAAGCACACATCGTGAACGTGTTCGATAGCTGTGAAGTTTGCTGGCAACAGTACCTGGACCCCGAAGACTATGCCTTGCGTCGCCCTGCCCGCGTGAAGGCGATGCTTGCCGAACCGAAGGATGAATTCAAGAAGACGGCGGTGCTCTCTTACATGCAGGAACTTGAAACGGCTGCGGCCAAGGATTCGTTCTCTCGCGTACTTGTCAAAGTCGATACGATTGTCCAGGGCGACAGCGTTATCTTGGATAGTATCGTGTCTGAAAATCCGCGCCTGATTGAACTTGAAACGACTGTGGGTTACCAGAAGTTCCGCGAAAACTTTGTGGAATGGATTCGTAAAATCCCGATGGAAGCCCGCGATTCCGATGAGGTTTATCTGAAGGCGTTGGATCTTGTCGCCAAGAATGCATTCCCGCGCAGCTTTGCCGATGAATTCAATATTCTGGAAGCCGCCCGCGAAGGTGTTTACAAGCAGGCAGCGCTCCTGATTGCGGACTTCTTCGATCGTTACGAGATTAACGAGATGGGAGACATCTTCTTGCGCGACTGCATCGTCATTTCGCTTCTTGCGGGTGAACCTGAACTCGCCGATGTCATCTACAAGAATGCCATCCAGAAGAATGAAGACTTCTTCGCGGTTGAAAAGCGCCTGATTGAACGCGAAATCCAGCGCGCCCGCGGCATTAAGCAGAAGAAATAGCGTTTTTTGTAAACGAACGTAAACTTTTTGCTTGAAAAACCTCCTTCTAGAACGTATCTTTGTGAAGAAAAGTTTACTAGAAGGTGGAAAACATGAAAAAATGTATCGCTTTAGCGACTCTAGTTCTTGCAACCGCTACGTTTGCAATGAACTTTACAGGCAATGTCTATTTGGAAGCGTCACCCCGTAAGGCAGAAAGCATCTACCTTTCGGTGGGTTGTACGGCGAAAAACGACAGTGGAGTCGTCAGGAGTATCGGCACAAAAGATATCGAAGTTACGGCGAAGGACCAATTCAACTGGTTCAAGGTGCCGGTCAAGACGCTCCTCCAGGGCGACACGATTGCTCCGTTCTGTTTTTACAGGAGCCTCCCCGATAGCGTGAGGACGAAGGTCTATGACGAAGATAGTGTCTTGACGGGTTACGTTTACGTCAAGTCCTATAAGTCCACGAAGACTTTTACGGCAAATGATTTTAAGAATCAGGATGACTTGTACATTAACTTTAGTAGCAGCTTGTTGTATTACGAAGATGTAACGCCTCCCAAGATTTTCTACAAATCGAATTGGGGTCAAGACTACGTTATTGTTGGTGGTTCCGCTGTCAAGATTCAAAAGAAAAGGGTCGACGGTTGGAGCATTGTTCAAGACGAATTGAAAACTAGGATTGTCAGAAGAAACATAAAGATTGATTCTGTCCAAAAAATGCAGTATAAGGTTACAACACACTGCCTGGATGATGGGGACGGCAACTGCGTTTTTGACGAAGAAACGGGCTCCTCTGTCATGGTCCGCGATACGGTGGATTCTAGCAAGGTGTGGGTACATATCTATGATACGCTTGCCGTTGATACGCTTTATAATTTGTTTAATGATAAAATCGCCTTTACCGACGTGAATTCGACATGCACGGGTCATTTCACCTATCTTGAATATTTTAACGTGAACACGGCGTTCTCGAATGATTTTTATTGCGCCAACACCACCTTGTACGGCATTGATGTTTCTACGATCAAGGATTCGGTCTACATCTTTGAAGACCCCAAAAAGGAACACTCGACTTTGATTCGGTTTAAGACTCCGGAGCCTATTTACAAGCTGCATGTCTTGCCGCCGCAGGTTGCTGACTGGTTCGGCGAAATTCCTGCGCTTGGCAATGGAGATTCCGAAGCAAAAACCGCGATGAAGGTCAACGAGGATCATTGCGGTTGGTATTCGACGCTGTTCTTTGAAGAAGCGCTTCCCACCAAGGCTACCTTCTCTGGAAAGGAGAACGCTTCGATGCAATTTGCCGCGAATACGAACATTGATTCCCTGTATAAAAAATTGAATACCACAGAACTTTACTACGTGGCTAATGACCCGACCAAAACTTATTGGTATGCTAAGTATCCTGGACTGGATGGCATTTGCGAAGTTCATTTGCGCGGTATCGTTTATGATACCGATGCAAGCCTTCATCCGGCATTCTCTTGTTATTCTCCGGGAGGCGAAGGTTGCCAGATGGGTGCGCAGGAAGTTTCCCGCACGGCGGCTGTAGAGGCAATAAACGCATGTATCGGTGTCACGCCGGGGATTGTGGAACCCTTGCTTGGTCCGGACAACAAGCCGGTGCTCTCTAAAACCGGTGAAAAGTGCTTTATCAATTCAGACCTGTTCGACCAGCTTTTCAATTCGACCGAAGAGGTGAACGAAACGTCTTGCTCGACTATCCCGTTTACGCTTAACAGCTACGGCAAGTGGGAATTCTCGTCGGACTACTACATTTCTCCGGGTACCAACGTGATGGGTGGCTTCTACTCCGCAGAAGGCAAGGTTGACGATGACATTGTGGTCGGAACGCCGCTCGCTAAAGCCAGAACGAAACGTGAGGCGGAAGGCCCCGTGTTTATCGGTCCGAAACTTCGCGAACTGGATTCTACAGAAAACGTGATGAAGATGAATGTCCTTTGCAAAGGCATTGGTTGGAACAAGGGTATTGACTGTAGCGGTCTCTTTGCCGATGGCGAAGATATTGTTGATCCTGCAGCAGCGTATTTCGGTATAACGTCTTCGAGCAGTTACTTCTGCGTATGGGGCTGGTCTTGCCCCGACCAGGCTCCAGATGGCTGGGCCTTCTTCAAGGATGGCACGGAAACCTATTCTGCGCCCGGTTCGGGTAGTCCTCGCTGGACATCGCAGACAAATGGCCGTAACCAGCATTTCTGCTTTGAAAGCCATGCCAAGTTTACCTACAAGAAGGGCCAACGCTTTGGTGTTCGTGGCGATGATGACATCTGGATCTTTATCGGTGGAAGGCTTGCGATTGACTTGGGTGGTTCGCACATGGCGGCTCCCGGTTACGCAGACTTGTCTCGCCTGACGGATAAGAATGGCGATGCGCTTGTTGTCGGAAAGACCTACGATATCGATATCTTCTTCTGTGACCGTCGCACAACCATGAGCAATATGAATTTCTTCAGCAATATCTATCTGGACCAGTCCGAATCGATCGATCAGATGAAGCCGTGCAACGTGGATGTTGAACATATCTTCGATGACGATTCGCTCACTCCGGGACGCACCGTTATTCAGCCCGATATTGCGCTTCCGGCCCAGATGCGCGTTGCCGTTGAAGGCCGTGTTGCCTCCGTCTCTGGTGTAAAGCCCGGTTCGGAAGTGACCTTGATGGACATGCAGGGCCGCGTGATCGGCCGCTACCATGCATCGTCTGCGAACGTGAAAATCGAAATCCGCAATGCAGGCCGCTATATCCTGAAGACGGCCTCGGGCCTTCAGGCGGTCAGCGTCCGCTAAATAGGCAAATGACGGAAATAAAAAACGGAGCTTTTTCAGCTCCGTTTTTCTTTTATAAGTAGAAAGAATTAGAACATGAAGTTTATACCGAGAGTGGTATAGAACGTGTTCAGCGAAGAATCGTAGAAGATTTCTTCGGCCACCAGAGTCTTGTTCAAGAGGCTGGTGAAGCACTGCACGACGCGAACGTCGACGCTGACCCAGCGAGTGAGCATATAACCGATGTCGAGGGCGCCGCCCACTTCCATACCGGAGGTAGCGACCGTATTTTCGCGCGTACCGCCGCTGGTCTTGAATTCAGACGAACCGTTCAGCTTGAGGCCCATGTTGATACCCAGGCCGACGTAGAAGTCGTAGTCTTCGAAAGTGTAGCGGAAGATAATCGGGATTTCGAACATCATGATATCGATGCTGGCTTCGTTCGTGTAGGCATCCATATCCTGTTCGTAGGAGTAATGTCTGTAGTTGAAGGTGAGTTCCGGAACAAGACTCAGGTTCTTGATCATGAAGTTCATCTTCAGCAGCAAGCCGCCGCCGCCCTGGAAGCCCATCTTCCAGCCGTCGGAGTTCTTGCCAAAGAAGGTGTTGATACCGCCCTGGGCGCGGATACCCAGCAACACGGCGCGCTGGAAACCTTCGTTACGCATGCGGTTGATTTCGGATTTCTTGGTGGTCTCAGCCTTGTAACGAGCGTAGGCGCTGGCGTATTCTTCGTCGTTTGCAAATTCGCTGTCGGTTGAACCGTCGTAAGACCCTTCTTCGCCAGAGGTACTTTGGGCGGAGGGGGCGGTGGCCCAGCCTTCATCATCATCATCTTGAGCCATGGCGGGCACGGAAAATGCCAAAGCCATGGCGACTGCTACACTCAATCTCTTTAAATCCATAGTCTAATTATAATAAAAGAGCACGTAAATCCCGCCTATAAAATAATTTAAGCGGGTAAAAATGGTGCTGAAAATTTTTTTTACTTAGCTGAGACGTAACGGAAATTCCCGAAAATTATTAGAGCAGGAATGTGGCGCCCAAAGTAATGTGCATTGTGTAAAGTTTTGAATGCATTAGAGTGGATTCGGCGATCAAATCCAGATCCAGCAGGTTGGTCAAGTTCTGCACGGCGCGGAGGTCCAGCACCAGCCAGCGGTTGACGACATAGCCGATATCGAAGAGCCCGCCGATTTCGACACCGACGGTAGGGACGGTGTTGGGGCGCTTGTCCTTGGAGGTCTCGCCTTCGAATTCAATGGTCTGCTTGAATTCGGAGTCTCCGCTCATCTTGAGTCCGAGGTTGACGCCAAGGCCAATAAAGAAGCCGTCTTCATCAAAGATGAACTGGCCCATGACCGGGATTTCAAAAAGGGATTCGTTGATGCTCGCTTCGTTCTTGCCGTAGTCGGACTTGCCCTCGTAGCTGTAAAGGCGGTAGGTGAAGTCCAGTTCGGTGGCGACGGCGAAGGATCTGCCCAAGGGGAGCCTTGCCATAAGGCCGCCGCCAAATTCGGGGCCCAGGTTCCAGTCGCTTGCGTGTTTACCGAAGCTCTTGCTTACGCCGGCGGCGGCGCGAATACCGAATTGCACGCCCTTCGAGAAGCCTTCCTTGCGGGCGCGGTATTCGGCGGCGTTCTCCTGAATGTAGTGGGGAGTGTCTTCGTCTTCTTCGTCGATGTTCGTGGTTGCGACTTCCGGAGCGTCTTCGCTTTCGGTGCTGTCTGCAGAGGCCTGTTCTGTGGAGTCGGGCCAGGGTTCTTCTGCGGAGCTATTCTCTGCGGAACCGTTCTCGTCGGAACTGTTGTCGCCGTAAGAATAGCTGGCGCTTTCTTCGCCTTGTTCAGCCTGATCGGCGGATACGAAACCGCAGCCGTCGCCTACGCAGTTCGGGTCGGGCACTTCGCCGGAGCCTTCAAAGTCCCCTTGCGCAAAGGCGCTGGAGACAGCGAAGGTGCTGGCCAGGAGAATAACTGCTAAACGATTGGACAACGAAAAAGTTTTCATATTTCTAATTATAATAAAATTTATTGGGCGTTCTCAATATTCTAAATTTGAACCATGCCGATTCTTTCTGCCCAAAATCTCCTTTTACGCATCGGGGCAAATGCTCCCTTGCTTGACAACGTAAGCTTTGATATCGAAGCGGGTGACCGGATTTGCCTGGTGGGCCGTAACGGTTGTGGCAAGAGTACGCTTCTGAAGGTGCTTTCTGGAGATGCCGAAGTGCAGGCTGGGGAGATTGTCAAAAAGACCGGTCTCAAGATTTCCCGCATGATTCAGGAAATTCCGGCCCACATCGAGGGTACGGTGCGTGATGTGGTCATGGCGGGGGTGATGCAGGATGGTACCCACGATACCCATGCCGAAGCGATTTTGGGAAAGACGGGAATAGATCCCGAGGCTCTTTACGACAGTTTGAGCGGTGGTCAAAAACGCCGCACGCTTTTTGCGCAGGCTTTGGCGCAAGATCCTGACCTTTTGTTGCTGGACGAACCGACCAACCATTTGGACATTCCGGCTATCCAGTGGCTCGAAGGAATCGTGACGCGCTTGAATTGCGCCTTGCTTTTTGTAAGTCACGACCGCACCTTTGTGCGCCGTGTGGCTACCCGCATTTTTGACTTGGACCGCGGCCGCGTTCGCAGTTGGGATTTTCCTTACGACAAGTTTGTACAGTTCAGGGACCAGGCCTTGGCCGAAGAAGACAAGGCGAATGCCTTGTTCGACAAGCGCCTTGCCGAAGAAGAAGTCTGGATTCGCAAGGGAATCCAGGCGCGGCGGACCCGTAACGAGGGCCGCGTGCGCGCGCTGATCAAGATGCGCGAAGAACGTGCAGCGCGCCGCACCCGAACGGGCAATGTGAATATGCAGATCACCGAGGCGGACCGTTCGGGGCGCCTGGTGGCGCGCCTTACCGATGTGAGTTACTCTTACGACGGCGCGCCCCTCATCAGTGGACTTTCGACCGAGGTTTCTCGCGGAGACCGCATTGGAATCGTGGGCCCGAATGGCTCGGGCAAGACGACGCTTTTGCGCCTGATTCTCGGCGAACTCACGCCCGATACCGGTGACATTCGCCTGGGCACGAACCTGCAAGTAGCTTACTTTGACCAGATGCGTACACGCCTTCGCGAAGACAAGTCGCTTGTGGAAAACATTGCCGATGGTCAACAGTATGTGATGCTGAACGGTGTCAAACGCCATGTGTTAAGTTATCTGCAAGACTTCCTTTTCTCGGCTGATCGCGCCCGTGGCCCGATCAGCGCCTTGAGTGGCGGCGAACGCAACCGCCTGTTGCTCGCGTGCCTGTTCAGTCACCCGAGCAATGTGCTCGTGCTCGACGAACCTACCAACGACTTGGACATGGAAACGCTTGACTTGCTCGCAGAACTCCTGGCAGACTACAAGGGAACCGTGCTTACCGTAAGCCATGACCGCGCCTTCCTGGATTCTGTTGCGACAAGCATCTTGGCAATCGAAGATGGCGGAAGCGTGTTTGAATCGGTGGGCGGTTACAGCGATTACGAAGCCAAGAAGAAGGTCCGCGACAAGGAAGCCGCCAACGCCGCCCGCATTGCTGCCGAAAAAGAAGCCGAAAAGCAGGCGAGGGCCGCTCAGAGTTCCGGCGCGGAACCGTCCCTGAGTGCCGGGGCATCGGCTGTGAAAAAGAAAAAGCGTAGCTACAACGAGGAGCGCGAATACGCAGCCCTCCCCGAAAAAATCGAAAAGCTGGAAAGCGAAATCGCTGAACGCCAGACGGAACTTTCCAAGCCCGAAGTGTTCACCAATGCTGCCCGAATCGTGGAGTTGCAGAAGGAAATCGCTGATCGCGAAGCGGAACTTGAAAAGGCTTACGAACGCTACGAAGAACTTGACGCACTGGGATAGCGGCAAAAAGGCCGGAGCAGGGCGGACTAGCGGTTCTAGTCTGTTTCAAAAAGTTTACATTTATGGACAAAAAAGCCTTAAAATCACACTATTCCAAGTTGCATTATTAACTAATAGAATATAGATTTGGAATGATGGATTAAATTGGGAAATCATGAAGAGGTCGAATATGGTGAAAAAGATGATTTCGTGGATGGGCGCCTTGTGCGCTCTGGCAGGTTCTGCCTACGCTGCTACCGCAACGGTGTGGAGTGCAGCAGATGGAAACGGTGTTGTACCTCCGGTGAACGGATGGTATTCTTACCCTGATGCAAAAGCTACCGCAGCTGAAGCGGCAGGCGCAAAAGCTACACTTACAACGGCGACGGACAAAAGCAAGGTGCTTACTTTGTCTGTGAGCAAGACCAATGAAAGCAGCGCTGCCGGCATGGGTTTTGCCTGGGCCAAAAGTAACGGGGTGATTTCGCTCGAAGATTATGCGGGCGTGTGCCTGACTTATTCTGCGGAAGCCCCCTTCCGAATGGAATTTAAGCAGTCGACCATTAAGGACTATGACTTTTATGGAGCGATGATTCCGGCGACAACAAAGTTGACGACCGTGTTTGTTGCGTTCGCTGATTTGGAACAGGAAGGTTGGGGTGCTAAAAAGGCCTTGGACCTTACCAAGCAACAGGCTCTCCAGTTTGGTTACAAGCAGGCATTTGTGGCTGACTACGGAACCACGAATACGATTACGGTTTCTGCCGTATGGCTGGGCTCCACTTGCGAAATGCATGCTCCGGAACTCGGTACGGGCTATGCAAGCGGTGATGACGTGACTTTGAACGAAGGCGACACCTTGAAACTTGACCTCACCAAGGTGTTTGTCGATGCCGACGAAGACGAACTCACTTATGCTGTAGAAGTTGAAAACGCAAAGCTCGTCTTGCTCGCCGATACGCTTTATAAGAAGACCAAGAAACTCAATTTGATTACGGCGTCGAATCCGGAAGGCTCTACGGCTGTGACCATTACTGCAACCGATCCTACTAAGAAGTCGGTGGCTTATGAGTTTACGGTTACGACGGTTGACCGCGAAAATCCGCCGGTTGCCGTGAATGACGCCTATACCGTTAAGGAAGAAGTCAAGCTGACCAAGTCTACAATCTTGACGGGCGTGCTTGCAAACGACTATGACCCTGATGGTGGTAAGAACTTCCAGGCTGAACTTGTTGAAAGTACGAAGCACGGTTCCTTGGAATTTGATTCGACGGGTGCTTTCACCTACGTTCCGGATAAGGACTTCTTCGGTGCCGATACCTTTAGCTATCAATTGATCGAAACCAAGACCGACGATCCGGCAACGAGCAATGTGGCGATCGTCGTGATTACGGTGACCAACGTGGACGACCCGCTTATTGTGGGAATCGCTCCGGGTGTTACAATTTCCCTTGGCGAAGATACCTACAAGCTGGGCGATACGCTCGTGCTGGCTGAAGATTTTGACCCGGTTTCTGTCACGATTCCGCTTGACAGCTTGATCTTTGTCGACCCGGATGTGGAAGGCTTCTTGACGCCGCTCGTTAAGTCTAGCGGAATTGTCACGGCCAAGTATGGAACCTTTGGCGATGATCATGTGATTGACCTGGAACCTGTTGTTAATGCAAATGGTGTGGCCAAAGTGACGATGTATGCCGTAGACGGCAAGGAAACCGCAAGCGTATTCTTCTACGTGAAGGTAACTCCGGTGGCCGATCCGCCGATTGCCAATGCTGATGCCTACAAGGTCTTGCAGGATACCGTGAACGCCATTGACGCAAAGAAGGGCGTGCTTGCAAACGACAAGAACCCCGACAATGCAAAGTCTACGCTTAAGGCGATTTTGATTGAAGATGGCACGTATGGTAAGGTGACGCTTGCTGAAGATGGTTCGTTCACCTACGCTGCACCTGACGAAGAAGGCGAAGATGAGTTCGTCTATCGGGTCGTGAATGCCGAAGGCGATACCTCTGAACCTGCTTTGGTGAAGCTTACCATTGTGTATAGGAACAGGGCTCCGGTTGTTAAGGAAGGCGTTGCCGATACGGTGGGCGCTCGCCTTGCCGACCTTGTCGAAGATTTCAAGATGGTGAACTACAGCAAGGTTGAAATGCAGAGCTGGTTCACCGACGATAGCGCCGTTACCAAGTTGACGTTCTCTGCCAGAACCGATGACAGCCTCACCAACCCGGTGATCGCTGCTAATGGATATCTGCAGATCAAGCCGGTGAAGGATGCTTGCGGCGAAGCCAAGGTGTACTTGATTGCCAAGGATGCTGAAGGTGCTGCAACCGAACTTGAAATCCCGGCAGTCATTGCTTGCACGAACGACAAGCCTGAACCGAAAAAGGCTATCGATACCGTGTATGTGGGTGCCAAGACGACGCTGCTTGATACCATTGACCTGAGCGCTCTGTTCACGGATCCGGATGGCGATACGCTGACCTATACTGCAGTGTCGAACAAGACTATGACCAACAAGGTGGAATGGGATATTCAGGGTAATTTGATGATTCTGATGACCAAGAAGGACGTTACCCTTGAATCGGGCTCCGCTGTTCCGTTCACCGTCGTTGCTCATGATGCATCGGATTCCAACTCCACTATTCTTCGCGTGATGTTGAGTGCTGATCCGAAGACCTCTATCAGGCCGACGATTGCTGCCGCCCCGAAGGCCAACTGGCAGAGCGCAATCCTCGCAAACCGCGGCGCCGTGGCGCTGTTCGATATGCAGGGCCGCGTGATGTGGAAGGCCAAGCTTCCGGTCTCTGAAGCTCAGGTCCGCGCCGCTGCCGCTCAGGTGCAGGGCCGCAAGATCCTGCAAGTGAACAAGCAGACATGGACGATTAAATAGTAGACAGTAGTCAGTAGGAAGTATACAGTAAAGGCTCCGCGATGCGGAGCCTCTTTTATATCATTTTTTTTCGGAGGAAACCTCAGAGCGACACCTGTAAGGTGGAGTGTCCTCACACCTCAAAGGATGCCGCAGGCATCCGACCTCGCACCTACTTTACGAGTGCTTCAGTATCCAGCGCAATCAGCAGTTCTTCGTTGGTGGCGACGACCATGGCGGTCGGCGTGCCGTCCTTGCTGATGATGTGGCCAGATTCCTTGCCGTTCTTTTCGTTGCGGGCTTCGTCAATCTGGTAGCCGAGAATCTTGAGGTTGTCCATCGCCATCTTGCGGACGAGCTTGCTGTTCTCGCCGATACCACCGGTGAACACGAGAGCGTCGATGCGCGGGAGAGCCATGGCGATGCCGCCGATTTCACGGGTGAGCCTGTAGGCGAATGTTTCGAGAGCAATCTGGGCTCCCACGTGGCCTTCGCTTGCGGCCTGCGTCAAGGTGCGCATGTCGTTAGAAAGACCGGAGAGGCCGAGCAAACCGGATTCCTTGTTTACAAGCTTGTCGAGGCGGTCGATATCGTAGCCGTACTTCTTGCTGATGAAGAAGAGGATGGCCGGGTCGATGGAACCAGAGCGGGTACCCATGATCAGGCCTTCGAGCGGAGTGAAACCCATGGTGGTGTCGGCGCACTTGCCGTTCAAAATGGCGGAGCAGCAGGAGCCGTTGCCGAGGTGAGCGGTAATGAGGCAGGTTTCTTCGGGCTTCTTGCCAAGGATACGGCAGGCTTCGGCAGTCACAAAACGGTGGCTGGTGCCGTGGGCGCCGTAACGGCGGATGCCATCTTCTTCATAGAACTTGTAGGGGATGCCGTAGAGGTAGGCCTTGCGCGGCATGGTCTGGTGGAAGGCGGTGTCGAACACGGCGACCTGCGGGAGCGTCGGGAAGAACTTGGTGGCGCATTCCATACCGGTGGCGTGAGCCGGTTCATGCAGCGGGGCAAACAGAGTGATGCTACGAATGTAGTCGATGACTTCCTGCGTGACGCGTTCGCTCTTGATGTACTTACCGCCATGCACCACGCGGTGGCCGATAGCTTCGATGGTGTCGATGAGCTTCTGTTCGGCGAGGAACTTCTGGACTTCGGCGACGGCTTCGGCATGAGTGGGGCAATCGAAGTTGAAATCGATGTTGCCGTTCGGGCCCTTAGCCTTCACGTGGCCATTAACGCCGATATTTTCGACGAGGCCGCTAGAGATTGATTCTTTGGTCTGGGTGTCGATAACGGCGAACTTGACCGAGGAGCTGCCGCAATTAAGAACGAGTACGCGCATATTAAAAACCTTGGTAATTGATTATGGGAGAAAAAATAGCATTTTAGGGGGCCGCTGGCTTTGGGGGCGGGAAAAATGGCCGTTTTGGGCCGACTTTGAAAAATTGCCTAAAATAGGTTGCCTATTTTAGGCAATTTTTGTATATTAGTATAGAGAGGTCTTTATGCAAGAAAATCCGTTCATTGTCAAAGGGTATAAATCGCCGGCCTATTTCTGCGACAGAGATGACGAAACTGCCGCTATTATATTGAATATTCAGAACGGTGCCGATACGACACTGGTCTCTCCGCGTAAGTACGGAAAGACGGGATTGATTTTGCATACCTTTGCCGAAATGAAGCGTCGGCGCCTGAATTACGAAACTCTCTATGTTGACATATTCGCGACGTTGACCTTGGAAGATTTTACCAAGACCCTGGCAGAAGCCATCCTGATCAAATTTCCTGAAAAGACATCTATTGGCAAAGGGTTCGTAACTTTTTTGAAGACGCTTCGACCCACGCTTACTTATGATTCCATTTCGGGTTCGCCGCAGTTGCAGTTTAACTACGGAACCGTTTCGGAAAAGGAATGGACTCTCAAAAGTCTGCTTGAATTTTTGAATACCCGCGAAAAGCCGGTTGTGTTGGCGTTTGACGAATTCCAACAAATTACGGAGTATCCCGAAAAGACAGCCGAAGCCTTGCTTAGAACTTATACGCAGTCTATGCAAAACATTCGTTTTATATTCTGTGGCAGTAAGAAGAAGTTGATGGCCGAAATGTTTACAAGTGCGGGTCGTCCGTTCTTTTCTAGCACCAAACTGCTGACACTTGGAAAAATCGATTCCGATAAGTATGCTGAATTTATTCGGGGCCATTTTTCCGAGGTGGGAAGAACGATTGATGCCGGTGCTGTTGATTGGATTTTGGAGTGGACGCGTCGCCACACATTTTATACCCAGACCCTTTGCAACGAAGTGTTTGCTGTCGGTGGCAACGTGACTATTGATGTGGTGAAAAATGCCGCAAACAGGATTCTAGAAAGAGAATCCGATTACTTTTTGCAGTACCGAGAACTCCTTACTCGTCAGCAATGGTTGCTTTTGGTGGCCGTTGCAAAAGAAGGTAGCGTGAGTAAGCTGACATCAACCGTGTTTTTGAAGAAATACAACATTGGTAGCTCCACGAACGCTCGTCGTGCGGCAGAATCCTTGCAAGAAAAGGAATTGCTGTTGACGCTTGAATCCAAAGAAAAACAGGAATACCAAGTTTATGATGTATTCCTGTCTCGCTGGCTGGAACGGGAGTTTTAAGGAACTGTAGGATTTCTAAATTTATGCAAATGTTCAAGAAAATCGCTGAGTTTGACAATCGCGTGTCGGTTTATTGGACGAACCGGCATTTTTCTGCGAAGACGACTAAGTTCCTCAAGTTTTATGTGCGTCTGGGAGACGGCTATATTTGGGGCATTTTTGCGCTGGTGCTGTTTTTGCATTTGGGCTGGTCCGCGTTTTGGCCGATTTTGGCGCAGGCGCTTGTAGCCTTGGTGGTGGCGCTCGCCTTGTACGAGGGCGTAAAGCTCAGCACCAAGCGTCCGAGGCCTTTTGCGGCGAATCCTTCTATTAAGGCGGAGGTCCCGCCGCTTGACAAGTACAGTTTTCCGTCTGGCCATACCATGAACAACTTGGCGGTGGCCTCGGCGGTGTTTTATGCGGTACCGCAGTACGGCTGGATCATGATGCTCTTGCCGCTCACATGGGGGCTTTTGCGCGTGTACTTTGGCGTGCATTGGTTGACGGATATTATTTGCGGTTTCCTGCTCGGCATCTTGAGTTTTGCGATTGCGCATGCAATATGGGTTCTTTGCTCGCCGTCTGTTCTTGCGGCGATCGGTGTCGGGGCTTAGATGGAATTTGTACCGGCTGCGAAGTTTTTTGAATCCCTTGCATCTGACGAACGTGTGTTCCTGTTGGTGCGTCACGGTGAACGAAACCATATTACACCCAACGATCCTGACTTCGGTGCGCATGTTGGCCTTACGGAGCGCGGACGCGAGCAGGCTTTGTCGCTGGGTAAGTGCATTCCTGCCGAAGGCGACATCTGCTTCTTTTCGAGCCCAGTTGGCCGCTGTGTTGAAACGGCTGAATTCATAGGCAAGGGCCGTGGCGTTGAAAATCCGCATATTGAAAAGCTTGATTGCCTGGCGGAATACTTTGTTCAAGATTACGACGAATACACCAAGGTGCTGCGCGCTGGATTTTACGAAGGCATTTGCGAATGGCTAAAAAATGAGGCCGCGTGTGGTCCGCGCCGTACCCGTGAAGCGTTTGCGCCGCTGCCTGCACGTTCCGAAGAAATGCTTTCGATGATGCTTGAAAAGGGTGACGCCCGCTTCAACATTTTTGCGACGCATGATGCCTGGGTTGTTCCATGTCTCACGCACTTTTGCAAGATGACCTTTACGCCGCAACGCTGGATGAATTACCTGACGGGAATGGCCGTGGTTACCGATGCGCAGAAGAATGTGAACCGGATTGAGCCCGTGACAGGCCTTGATACAGGCTGGTTATCGTTTTAAACTATAACAAACCAAAGAAAAATAGTATAACTGGATAGCCCGTTTTCAGTTGACAGCGTTATTGTTTTTGTCTATATTATCCCTACGTAAATAGTAGGAAAATATAAATGACTCAAAAACTGATGGACATGTGTTGTTGCTGTTGGAGTCGATGTCGAACGGGCGACTAGTTTTTAGGCTTTTATCTAAAACAGATTCCCGCTCGGCTGTGTCTCCGGAGCGGGATTTTTTATTCAAGTTTAAACAATAAAAGGCGCAAGGCGCTAAAGGACTTCAAAAAATGTCAACATCTAAATATATCGAAACGAAACTCATTCACGGCGGCATCGATGGCGACAAGGTCACGGGAGCTGTCAACGTTCCTATCTATCAGACTTCTACCTATAAGCAGGCGGGTCTCGGCGAAAATACCGGCTGGGAATATTCCCGCACGGGTAACCCCACCCGCGCAGCGCTCGAAGCATTGATTGCCGACCTCGAAGGCGGTGTCGCTGGTTTTGCTTTTGGCAGCGGCATGGCGGCGACTTCTACGGTGCTTTCGCTTTTTAAGCAGGGCGACCGCATTATTATCTCGAGCAATGTTTATGGCGGTACCTTCCGCGTTTTGGACAAGGTATTCAAGAACCTCGGCATTACCTATTCTATTGAAGATACGACCGATTTGGCAACGCTCGATACCAAGGTGACGCCCGATGTGAAGGCCTTCTTTATTGAAAGCCCGGCAAACCCGCTCCTGACCGTAACGGACTTGGCAGGGGTAGCCGCGATTGCGAAGAAACATGGAATTCTGACCATTGTCGACAACACTTTCATGACTCCTTATTTGCAGCGCCCGCTGGAACTTGGCGCCGACATCGTGGTGCATTCCGCAACCAAGTACTTGGGCGGCCATAGCGATGTGGTGGCTGGCCTTGCAGTGACCAACAATAAGGAAATTGCCGACCGCCTCGCATTCAATCAGAATGCCGTGGGTGCGGTGCTTGGCCCCTTCGATTCTTTCCTTTTGATTCGCGGCATCAAGACGCTCGGTGTGCGCCTCGATCGCCATACCGAAAATGCAGAACGCATTGCCCGCTACTTGGAACAGCACGAAGCAGTAAAGCATGTTTATTATCCGGGCCTCCCGAACGCTCAGGGCTACGAAATCAACAAGAAGCAGGCCAAGAACGGTGGCGCCATGATTTCGTTCGAATTGTACGAAGGTTACGACATCAAGAAATTCTTCAAGGCCCTGCAGCTGATTTCACTGGCTGAAAGTTTGGGCGGCGTCGAAAGCCTTGTATGCCATCCGGCTACCATGACCCATGCCTCTATTCCGAAGGAAATTCGTGAGAAGGTGGGCATTACCGATGGACTGATTCGTTTGTCTGTAGGTATCGAAAAAGTCGATGACATTATCTTGGATTTGAACGCCGGCATCAACGCCGCGAAGGAAGCATAATATGCATTACTATGAATCGATGCAATCTTTAATCGGGAAGACTCCGCTTGTAAAGCTTACGCACGTGGGACTCCCCGAAGGTGTAAACCTGTTTGCCAAACTCGAACTCTGGAATCCCTCGGGCAGCGTGAAGGACCGCACCGGCCTTTACATGGTGAACGACGCGATTGAAAAGGGTCTCCTGAAACCGGGTGGAACCATTGTCGAAGCCACCGCAGGCAACACCGGCCTCGGCATAGCTTTTGCTGCCCTCAACCGCGGCATTCGAGTGATATTCGTGGTGCCCACCAAGTTCTCGCAAGAAAAGCAAACGCTCATGCGCGCCCTCGGCGCAGAACTCATCAACACCCCGCGTGAAGACGGCATGCTTGGTGCCGAAAAGAAAGCCGAAGAACTCTTGACTCAAATTCCCGGCTCTGTTTCGCTTAGGCAGTTCCGCAACATGTCCAACCCGCTGGCCCATTACGAAACCACCGGCCCCGAAATCTACGAAGATTTGGATGGACAAGTTGACTACGTGGTGGCAGGCGCAGGAAGTGGCGGTACCTTCAGCGGCATTCTCAAGGCGCTCAAGGAAAAGAACCCGAACATCAAGGGCGTGCTCGCAGACCCCGTAGGTTCTACTATGGGCGGCGGCGAACATGGCGACTACAACATCAAAGGAATTGGCAACGACTTTATCGCCGACACCATGGATATGTCGCTTGTGGATCAGGTCATCAAGATCAACGATGACGACGCTTTTGGCGGCGCTCGCGAACTCGCCAAGAAAGAAGGACTCATTGCAGGATCTTCTTCGGGCGCAGCATTCACCGCAGCCAAAAAGCTCATCGCCTCGGGTGCCCGCGGGAACATCGTGTTCGTAGCCCCCGACCGCGGCGACCGTTACTTTAGCAAGGGATTGTACGAGTAAAAGTCACTAGTTGATATTACCTCTGTCTTCAAAACTCCACCAGATTGGTGGAGTTTTTTTGTAAGAACGAAAACCACCAGCTAGGCTGGTGGTTCTAAAGAAGCCTTCTGGCGGTGCTGAAAAAAAGAAATCCTTTGATTATAATTGAAA